>DAOVMB010000304.1 GCA_030630905.1 Sedimentisphaerales bacterium | reverse complement strand
ATTCTTTTGTCTGAACACCTGTTTGAGGAAATTCTGCCGTTTGGATGTGTTGCCTACTGGAGGCTTGACCAAAAAGAAGGCAACATCGCATACAACAGCGCTGGTTATAATGACGGTGTCTGCCATGGTGAACCGCTTTGGCAACCTGCCGGCGGCAAAATAGGTGGTGCATTGCAATTTGATGGGATTGATGATTACGTTGAGACAGACTTTGTCCTAAGCCCATCGGATGGGGCATTCAGTGCCTTTGCCTGGATTAAAGGAGGCGCCCCAGGCTAGGTAGTTGTATCTCAGACAGACAGGGATGGGACCGGACAGACATGGCTCGGCACAGATCCATTAGATGGGAAGCTTATGACCAGTTTAGTGCCTCCTGGTGGCCGGACTGGAGCCTCACCGCCACTGGTGTCGGATCTCGAAATAATCGATGACAACTGGCACCATATCGGCATTGTCGTCATGAGTAAAGAGTCAGAGTCTACATGGATCAGACTTCTATATCTGGATGGAGTAATGGTTGCTCTGGACAGCCTGAATAGGAGATTGTTCTCCTCAGAAGGTGGTATGTACTTTGGTGCCGGCAAAACCCTCGATGCAGGGACCTTCTTCTCCGGCCTGATTGATGACGTTCGCATCTACAATCGGGCGCTGAGCGCAGAAGAGATCGCGGCCCTGGCACAGTAGGCCAGCTCAGAGAACAACAAAACGCCCAGAACATTTAAAGGGCTGGCAGCTTGAGAGAGTTGCCAGCCTTTTTTGGACTCGTTCATTGAATCCGAAATTGGTACAAATTTTTTCCTCCTCATAAGAGATACTTGTAGCATTTGAGGCTCTTTTTCCATTATTAAAGGATTTATTGGACGCTGTGCGGCACGAATTCGTCCACGGATATTCCGAAACGATTTTTTTGCTTTGACAATAACTATAACAGCTTGTATAATGGATTTATAATAAGGGGCGTGTTTTGTGCCGCCCGGAAAAAAAGACATGCGCTGGCCGATAAAAGGAGAAATGATGAAGAGTATTTTTGTTTCTGACGGAATTAACCGCAGAGAACGCCAAGTGCGCCGAGAAAAAAATGTATATACAAAAAACTCTGCGGTCTCTGCGAGCCCTGCGGTAAAAAAAGGAGTATGTAAGGTGATTTTGCCTGTTATATTGTTGGTTTTAGTTTTCATAGCCTTCGGCTGTCGCTCCAGCCAGCCCGGCGAGACCGCCGCTGAAGGCAATAGAAGACATCAGCGCGTTTCCAGAATTAATCAGCAGGAGATGATGACGGATATAGACGCGGTGCTGCTGCTTGACGAGCCAAGCAGACTCAGCGATAAAAGGATACCGTAATTTATTACTTCGTTCAGAGTTCATCTTTCGGCGCTGGCGCGACTCAGAACGCAGCGCATATTACGCAGTCCTATGGACTCCTTACGGAGAACGAGTTACGGTAGCAAAAGGATTTGATTTGTGGAAACACTCATCGAACAAATACACTTGTACATCACTCGGGTTGCGGACTACCTTCTTCTGATAGTCGCCATCGAATTGATTCTCATTGGTCTTGTGGTTTACTGGATAGTGGATTTTCTCGAAGGAACTCGCGGCGAAAGGCTTTTCCGTGCCGTCATATTCATTCTTATTGTAGGTTTTCTTGTCTTAAAGCTGGTCGTCGGGCAGTTTGCATTCGAGCGATTGCAGTATCTTTACAACGGTTTCTTGATCGGAGTTTTGATTATCGCGGTAGCAGCGTTTCAGCCGGAGGTCCGAAGAGCTTTGATGCGAATAGGCCAGAGTCGTTTTTGGTCGAGCGCATCTCAGCAGTTGTCGCGGACAGTCGAAGAGCTGGTCGCCGCTGTAACGGTATTATCCGAAGCTCGAATCGGGGCCATTATTGTTATTGAAAAGCGCGTGGCGTTGGGCGAATTTTTGGAAACCGGCGTTCGAATCGACGCCCGGGTAACTTCCGAGCTGCTCAAAACTATTTTCCAGCCCGGCACAGCTCTACACGATATGGCCGTTATAATACGAGGTGAAAGAATAATAGCCGCCAGGGTGCAGTTGCCTCTTGCTGAGGCCGAAGGTATCGGGAGTGCTTCGCTTGGATCTCGTCACCGTGCGGCTATAGGTATAACGACCGGCTCAGATGCCATCTGTCTGGTAGTAAGCGAGGAAACCGGTATAATTTCTGTTGCTGAAAACGGAAAACTTACACGAAATATGGATGAATCCAGCTTAAAAAAATATCTTTCAAGCATGCTCTCATAAATCAAGCCGTGTTAGACGTGAAGTACGAAGTACGATGTTAAAAAAGATCAAATACAGCAAGATAGCAATTGTTATTTTTTTGACAGTTCTGATCTGGGTTTGGGCAGACCTGGCACTGGACGAAACGTTCCCTGTTCCCGGTGCTACGATAATTGTAGCCGAATCCGAATCAAGCCCCGATCTTTGGGTAAATTTCGGCGGGAAAGCTTCCACTTCTATCGACAATATTGTGCTCAAAGGCCCGGCATCCAAAATTGCAGAGATAAAGCGCGAATTAAACGATGGCTCACGGGAGCTTAAATTCTCTTTGTATCCTGATTGGCAGGGAATATCTACCGCCGGTTCGCATACTTTAAACGTTCTGGATTTTATCAAAAAGAGCGCAGAGCTGAGAGAGCTTAGTGGTCTAACGGCCGAATCTTGCGATCCGAATACACTTACCGTCGATGTCGTTAAACTCGTTGAAAGACCACTGACCGTTCAATGTATTGATGAGAGTGGAAATTCTCAAAAGACCGAAAGCATCGTGCCGCCAACAATTAATATGCTTGTCCCTGGAGATTGGGGTCTGAATAAACTCATTGCCCAAGTTAAGCTGACGCGAAGTGAAATCGAAAAGGCAAGAGAAGAGCCTATTGAGAAAAAGCCGTCCGTCGAGCTGGCGGCAGAGCAAATTAGAGAGTCGGCTAAAGCCGTGACGATCAAGTTGGCGCCGGAAGAAGATACGCTCAATGTTAAGAGAATAGAGAACGCGACAATCATGATTGCCATGGATCCGACCTTATCAGCGAAATATTATGTTGAAATTACAAACCTGTCCAGCGTGCTGAATCCTTTTGCTGTCAGAGCAACAAACGAAGCAAAAGAAGCGTATGAAAATCAACAGTTGCCGCAGATGACGCTGTACATTTTCGATAGTGATACGAAAAAGGGCCGTAAGAAGGTTAACTACAATTTTCCTCCGGAATATGTCCGCACGGGCACGATCGAGCTGAGCCAGGAACCGGCTATCGCCGAATTCAAGTTGATACCTCGGCCTTCTGCTGAAAGTGAGTAGGGCGCCGGAGCCAAAAAGCCATCAAGGCCTCGATTGTCATCCACAGTGCCAGCACGAATATCCCCGCTCCGATTGTAGATAGAAGCCATTTTTCGCCGGCATATTTTTCATTAGTCAGAAAAAGTATTTCGTTTTTGACCATAGCCCAGTTTGTAATGACCAGCATAACCAGGCACGGCAGAGCGGTTACTATAAACTTCAAGCCTCCCTTGCTTTTTAAGTAGAGTGTAACCACCAGCAAAGCCAGCGCAGCTAAAAGCTGGTTGGCGGTTCCGAACAAAGGCCAGAGTTTCATTGCACCTTTGCCGTCGGCGCCTGTTGCGAATGCCAGCCCCGCCGCGGTAACCACTACGAAAGTTGTCGCTATCCACCTGTTGGCCAGGAAGGGAATTCGCAGATCGTTTGCCAGCTCACTGACTACATAGCGTTGGATTCTCGTGGCTGTATCGAGGGTCGTGCCGGCGAACGAGGCAATGAATACACCCATAAGTGTAATTCCAACCGTTTCAGGCAGCCCGAGTTTTGCCATCATATTTGCTGCGCCGATTACTACCGGTGCTATTTTGTCGGACAGTCCCTTTGCCCCTATCCATGTGCCGTATTGATGCTGCCAGGCGGCTTGCCCGGTTAGAATTGTTCCATCGTCGAGCTTGAGTGCCATTCCGATACCTGCTGCGACACAGACCAGAACCAGCACAGCCAGGAAGCTTTCGAGTAGCATCGAGCCATAGCCTACAAACTGACAGTCGGTTTCTTTTGCGACTTGTTTCGAACTTGTGCCGGAGGCGACAAGGGAATGAAAGCCGCTGATGGCTCCGCAGGCGATTATCACGAACATAAATGGCCAGATCGGCGGAGTGCCGGCGGGAAGCGCCCTGTTGAAAGCCGGCGCGACCAGGGGAAGGACGCCCGACAATGAAGACACTACAACTCCAGCAACCAAAAGGCCCATTGCGATAAAGAGCTGCCAGGCATTGATATAATCGCGGGGCTGAAGCAGTGTTGTCACCGGCAGCGTCGAAGCAACCCACGCGTAAGCCAAAAGAATT
>DAOVMB010000075.1 GCA_030630905.1 Sedimentisphaerales bacterium | reverse complement strand
TCTTCCCAAGGGCGTGTATGTCTTCGAATACAGTACCCGTATCCAACACAAGGGAAAATACCAAACAGGCATCGCCGCGATACAGTGCATGTACGCTCCGGAGTTTAACAGCCATTCGGAGAGTTTCGATCTGGACGTTAGGTAGGGGCGGTTCGCGAACCGCCCGTACTTCCTAATGCATACGTCGGAAAGGATGCTATGGATAAAATCGACAGCCGGATACTCCAGGAGCTTCAAGATAATTTTCCTCTGAGCGAGAGACCTTATCAGATTGTCGCCGATAGACTGCATATCTCGAAAGAGGAACTTTGGGACAGAATCCAACTGATGCTTGATGAAGGAGTGATTCGCCGCATGGGGGCCAGTTTCGATTCCAATAAACTTGGCTTTCGCAGCACGTTGGCTGCTGTGAGTGTTGACTCTGAGCTTGTAGGCCGTGCTGCCGATATTATCGGTCAGTTTTATGAAGTAACCCACAGCTATCTGCGTAACGATGTTTTCAATATTTGGTTTACGTTAATCGCAATCGATGACAACAGGATAGAGAACATTCTTGAGCAAATCCGTAAATCTTTATGTCTTGAAAGTTCGAAGGTCCTGAATTTGCCCATGAAACGGCTTTTCAAGCTCGATGCCCGTTTTCGTGTTTCCTGATTTCGTTCTGAGTTCGGCGTTCTGAGTCGCGGAACGCGGAACGCTGAACTCAGCACGAGATAGGCATCTGGAAAATCTCGCCGCTGCGTTCCAATTCTGCCTGTTTTTCCTCATCCAGGCCGATTTCACTATCTGTTAAATAACACCCCGGATCAGGAGCCCAGGAATCACCAAAATGTAAATCTGCCCGGACCCGCAAACTCCCGCCGCAACCGTCAAAAAACTTACAAAGCCTGCATCTTCCCTTGATATACCGGCGGCGTTCTTTCAAACCTTTGAGAAGGGGATCGCTTGTATCGGTCCAAATCCGGCTAAAAGGCTTTTGACGTACATCGCCAAGGTCATAATGCCACCAGAACTGGTCCGGATGCACCTTACCATGAAAATCAATACAACCAATCCCAACCCCGCTGCTATACATACCGCCACCGTTCCAGGTCAATAGCTTCCAGACCTCGTCTGCGCGTGCGGGATCCTCTTGTTTTAATTTCAGGTATAGATATACACCATCGACATGGTTATCGACCGTCAATATATCGGTAGTCTTGCCTTCTTGTTTATACTGTCTGGTTTTGGCTAATATTGTATCAACTGCTTCTCTGCTTTGAGCGTGTGTAAGATCATCACTTGCCATAGTCCCTCCTCTGCCGCTTGGGACAAAATGGTAGAAGCAGGCCCTCTCAATGTTCTCTGTCTCGAAAAAGCCAAACAAACTCTCCAAATCCTGAACATTCTTCCTGGTCAAAGTCAATCTAAGGCCGATCCGCACGCCGGCATCCTGGCAGTTCTTTATGCCCTGCACGGCCTTGTCAAATGCACCGGATACGCCCCTGAACTTGTCGTTGGTCTCGCCTATGCCGTCAAGACTGATACCTACGTATGAAACTCCATACTGTTTTATTTTTTTCGCCATTTCGGTTGTTATGAGGGTTCCGTTGGTCGAAATGACGGTCCGTACGCCTTGCTCGACTGCGTAGCCGATCAATTCAAACAAATCGGGACGCATCAAAGGCTCGCCGCCGGAAAATAAGACCGATGGAACGCCGAACTGTACAAGATCATCCAATACGGTTTTGGCCTCATCAGTTGATAGCTCATCGTCGGCTTTTAATACTCCGCTGTCGTTATAACAATGCACGCATTTGAGATTACACGACCTGGTGATGTTCCATACGACAATAGGGCGTCTCTCGGATGCTTTCTTCGGTACAATTTTACCTTCACGCTCGCCCGAGCCCTTGGCTCCATAACGAAGCCAATCACCCGGGGTAACCTGGTCACAGTATAATTTGCTGATATTTATCATAGATCAACGAGTTACTTCGGGGGGCACATAAGCGCAAAAAGGCTCTTCGGCCATATAATTACCCGTGCCGGCATACGCCCTGCCCCGACACCCACCGCATACCTGTTTGTACTCACAGACGCCACATTTACCTTCCAGTTTGCTGCTGTCGCGCATCCGTGCAAGATCTTCGCTGCCGTACCAAATATCTGAAAGCTTCTCCTCAAGCACGTTGCCGCAATTAACGGGCAGATAGCCACATGGAAAAACATCGCCCTGATGCCCGACAAACAGCACTCCGAGGCCGGCCAGACATCCTTTCGACGCTCCTCCGTGTCCGCTCCTGCCTGGAACATCGCCTCGGCCATGACCTGCTTCAGTGCGGGATTTGTACAAACCCTGCTGCCTGATGACACGCTCGTAATGAGGGCCGCAGGTCACTTTCATTTGTAATTCACCTCGACCATCCAATTCGCAGATATCAAGCATTTTCTGTTCGTACTGCTCGGGTGAAAGCATATCCGTTTCCGCAAGAGACTGCCCGCAGCCGACAGGTACAAGCATAAATATGTGCACCGCTACCGCACCGAGTGATTTGGCAAGGTCGTAAATATCTTCTAATTGCCCGGCATTATGTTTCGTCAGGGTAATATTTATCTGAAAAGGCACCTTTTGATCACGAAGATATCCGATGCCTTCAATCGCTCTTTCAAACGATCCTTCAAGCTGACGCAGCTTGTTATGAACCTCAGCCGTCGCCCCATCCAGGCTCACCGATACCCTTGCGATCCCACTGTCACGTATCTGCTCAGCCGCGGTTGTGTTTATCAGTGTCCCATTCGTCGCAAGAGCGGGAGTAATTCCTAATGAACGAGCCTGCTTGACTAACTCAAACAGATCCTCGCGACAGAGCGGCTCACCACCCGAAAAAACCAGTATAGGCATCATGGGCTGACTTCGCCCCAGTTCAGCTAATTGTTCAATTAGTGTCTTTGCTTGCTCTGTTGTAAGGTCTCTGTGGGCTTGTTCGTCAGATTCTATACGCCGGCAGTGCGCACAGGCCAAATTGCACCGTATCGTGCTTTCCCAAAATAAAAGCCTTAGAATCTGCTTTGACTGCAAAGGTTTTTTCACTGTTTTGCATCCTCCTTACCGCCCGGCTCGGACATTATCTCTTCGGCCTGCCTTACAATGCTATCGACCATCTTTGCAGCCTCAGTCGCGCCGTTTTCCCTGGCTACGATGTTGACGTTCTTGATTACGCAATACAGTAGCTTATTGACAACGCGGTTGACCATGGCCTCCATAACCTCTCTGCCGGAGGCATCCTGCTTGCCTTCGACAAAGAAGCGTTCTATCTCATTCTCGCCGATCTGCTTGAATTGCTTTTTCATCCGGCCTATCAGAGGCCCTATATCCTTGGAACCGAACCATTCGGTGAAGTCCGTGACATTTTCGAGGATGATCTCCATGCCCTTGGCCACATCCTGCTGCCGGGTTTTACGATTTTGCTCGACGACTGCCGCCAGATCGTCCACGCTGTACAGGTAAATCCCCTCCAATTCATTTACCGCAGGCTCGAAGTTCCGCGGCACGGCTATATCGATTATCAGCAGCGTCCCTTCTTTGCGATTGGCTATTATTTTCTTGAACGAGTCCTTCCTGAACAGGTAATCCTGCACCGAAGCGGAAGCTATCGCAATATTTGCGTCAATTAATTGTTCGTTAAGCTGCTCCCATTTTTCTGCCCTGATACCGTACTTTTGTGCCGCCTTCAGGCCGCGATCGTAAGAGCGGTTAACGACAGTTATATTCCGGGCCCCAGCCTGGAGCAGGTGCTGAACGATCAACCGGCCGGTATCGCCGGCACCAATGACAACAACTTTCGCCGATGAGATATCGGCAAAGAGCTGCATGGCTAATTCGACCGCAACGCCGGCAACACTCACCCGCCCATTGGAGATAGAGGTTGTCGTATATACCTTCTTACTGGTGGCGAAAGCACAGTGAAACAGCCGATTCAGGATTTTACCCGTCGTTTTTGCGGCACAGGCAAGCCTGTAACTCTCTTTGACTTGCCCGATTATCTGTGCTTCGCCCACGACAAGGCTGTCCAGGCTCGATGAAACCGTCAGCAAGTGCCTAATTGCATCTTCATCTTCGTACGCATAGAGGAATTGGCGGAACTTATCCAACTCAATGTTGTGAAACTCCGAGAAGAACTCGGCAAGTTTAGCCGTATCGGCTCCCTGACAGTGTTTACCGGCACAATATAACTCGACGCGGTTACAAGTCGATATAAGTACGAACTCAGCCTGGCCGAACCTCTTCTTCAGTTCGTAAAGCGCCCTGCTCGTCTCGGCGGTATCAAAGGCCAGCTTCTCACGAATCTCCACCGGAGCAGTTTTATGATTGAGTCCTAATATGACAATCTTCATGTCTTGCTCTTATTTTGCCTGTTCGGCAGCTCCTATGTTGCTGCCGCCAAAGTCGGCACTCAATCCGGCAATATATGTCGGAGGAACCTTCTTGAGTTCCTTTTGGGTTGCCAGTATGCGATAATCAGATACTTTACAAGCCCGGCTCATACGCTTAACGATCTTCTCAACTTCCTGAATATCGGTTCCATGGACCATTGTGTATAAGTTATATGGCCAGTTTTCAGCTATTTCCCGTTCGTATGCGTGGGTAACCTCCTTGAATCCCGCCAATTTTGTGCCGACCTGCTCAATGCACTCGGGCTTGACTCGCCAGGCAACCATAGCCCCCCCGGACAAACCCACCTTAAAATGATCTACTATCGAACCTATACGACGGAGCTTGCCTTCTTGTTTCCAATCCTCAAGAATTGCTAACAGCCGTTTTGTATCGATGCCCACAAGTTCGGCCGTGTCCTTATAGGGCGTTTGGCTTCTCGGAAATCCCCCCTGAAGTACGGCTAATATTCTTCTCTCAATATCAGGTATCTGATTTTTCATTAATTCACTGGCAACGGATTATAAGGATCGTTTACAGCTATTTATATTTCACACCTATCGGAAGGGATTAACATTAAAATGCTATTTTTAGTAAGTTCTACTTATAATTGCAAGGAAAGCTTCTAAAACCATGATATTTTTGCTCTCAATCAATCTATTTCCTATATTTTAATAGGGTGCTTACGAACAACCGACACGGATTCAGTACGCATCAATAAAGAATTGCAATATTGTAATCAATTATTGCTATTATTAGGTGGAGGGTTAGATAATGGTGGGAGCAAATTCCCCTTTGACAAATCGGAAAAACACAAAACGTGTTTTTGTCATATTTTGCATTTCGATTGTACTTTCTTTGGGTATTGTTAGCGCATCGGCAGCGCCGGCACAAAGGGCTTATTCTTCCGGCTCGCTGCGATCAATGGCAAGAGTTTACATGGCTTGCGGTAGTTACGAAAAGGCCCAGCCTCTTTTGGAGAGGGCACTTAATCTCGCAAAAAAGACGAACACTGCTGATTCCGAAATGTGCGCCTGTATGATTGACCTGGCGTATCTTTACAAGAACCAGGGCAGGTTGGCTAAAGCCGAGACAATGTGCCTGCTGGGTCTGGAACTACAGCAAAAGGTGAATGGTAAAAACCATCCCTATGTGGCGTACACGTTGAGAATTCTTAGCGAAATTTACGGCAGGCAAGCCCGGTACCACGAGGCTGTGGGCACCCTGGAGCAGGCATTAACTATTATGCGGGGATTTACCCTTGAAGACGATCAGGAGCTTGCTCCGTTTAAGGTAGATATGGCCCGCCTGCTTGCCGCACAGGGTGACTATGAAAAAGCTGAGTCTTATTTTAAGAATGCGATAGCTTCGATTGAAAAAAGCTTTGGGCCGGATCACCTTTATACGGCCACAGTATACAGCAGTATGGCATCGCTGTATGCACAGCAGGGACGATATGCCGAAGCTGAAGAATTAATTTCCAAAGCACTGCCGATACAGGAAAGAGTCTATGGCCCGAATCATCATCTGCTCATACATGTCTGGCTGCTAAAATCAAGGCTATACGAGGCCAAAGGGGACTTGCTTAATGCAAAAGTAGTCCTCGAAAAATCTCTGGGCGCGGTTGAAAATCAGGCCGACTCCGGGTACATGGTTGATTGTGATGTTTTGAATCGGTTCGGGGAATTCTATCTCTTAAGCAAAAAATACAGCAAGGCCGAAGATGCTCTTCAAAGGGTGTTGGCGGTTTTGGAAAGCTCGCAAGGCACTAATAATGATCGAACAGCCATAGCTCTTAACAATCTCGCAAAGGTTTATATAAATCAGGGTAAATACTCCAAAGCACAAAATCTATGTAGCAGGGCGTTAGAAATATTAGAGAATGTTTTTGATGAGTACCACCCGAGTGTGGCCGACGTGCTGGAGACGCTGGTTCAGCTTCACCGCAAGACCGGAAACATGACGGAGGTCGCAAAGCTAGAGCAGCGTGTGGAAGAAATCCGTGTGCATAAGCGGGTTGCTTATGCACCGATTGCAAAAGCTGTACAGTAATTAGCCTTAAAAAGAAGTTGCTGTCAGGGGCGGCGCCTTGGTAACGAGCGATACGGACATTTACGAACGTGCTGCCCGCTTTCACGATATGGGCACAATCCGGCGGCTCTTCCTTGGCCGCTCAGGCCCAAACCGGGTGGAAACCTTCGCCGGGGCAAGATTCATTTGACCATTCCCCGTATGGCTTTTCATGAAATAATTGTCGTTGTTTAACTACATTTGCTTAGCAGCAATTCATGGGATTTTGCATCGATCCGGAATTTTTTCGATCAAGCATAGTCCTATAAAACATTTCATTGGCGGCTATTTGATTCTATTTTGTCCTAAAAACATAACTGGTGGTCAGGAATAGTGTTACATGTGACATGCAAGGTGGCACTATAAGGTAGAGCTTTATTGAAAATTGACCGTTAGGGATAGGTTGGGAGTGATTGTGACAGGTAATTTGAAAATGATTTTGCAATTGCACCAAAAACAACGCTGGCGCCTTCTGATAGACATTGACACACAAAAGGATTTTTTACTCCCCACTGGCTGTGCATGTGTCAGGAACCACGAGGAGGTCTTGGCCAACATTCGCAGGGTGGTGTCCTGGGCCAGGCATGAGAAAGTCCCTGTCATCTCGACCGCCGAGGTTTACCCCAACAATAATGGCTGCAGCGCGATCAGCTACTGCCTTGACGGTACCGAGGGGCAGAAAAAGGTGCCCTGTACATTGCTGAGGGATCGAGCGAGTTTCCCTGCGGACAATAAAAACGCTCTGCCGGCGGATATTCTGCTGGCCTACAGGCAGGTTATTCTACACAAGCGATGTATCGATCCTTTCAATGAGCCTCGAATAGAAAGGTTGTTTAGTGAAGTGCAAGCTGATAAGTTTATTTTGATCGGTGCCGGAACAGAAGATGCTGTCAGAGCGACGGCATTGGGGTTGCTGCATCGCGGCAAGAAAGTAAGGCTTGTTATCGACGCACTGGGTTTTCATAACCAAAGAAAAGCGAAGCTGGCTTTGCGCGCGATGAAGGCAAAAGGAGCGGAATTGGTTGAGACCAAGGACATTGCCGGAGTGTTGCACTTAAGGCCTTCGGCTCACCAACCTTCGGCAATGATTTCAATTCCGCAAAGCAGGGGACCGGCTTGACTTTCTGTTGCAGGAGTCAGTGCAATCCTTAAATCATCTTTTACGTTGATTCCTTTGAATTCCTTAACCACGGGCCGATTTATTCCTCCGGCTTCCTTGACGATATCGAATGCTTGCAAGACCTGCCTGCCCTGAATGGAGACATTGAAAAGACGCCGGCCGATTCCATTTTCCTCGGTCTCGGCAAAGAACAATCGCACAGTATAGAGTCGGGGCTGCTCGAAAGCACCCTTGATCTGCTCTTCGGACCATGTGGGAATCTTCTCGATGTGCTTATCGAAGGCGTCAACCCTGGATGGATTCTTGCCCGGTTGAATGAACATGCGAACGGCAACTTCTCTAAGCCCTGTTACGCCCGAGGCGGCGATCCAGTTGTACTTGCCTTCCACTTGCGAACTGTGATACCGGAACCACTTGGGATTTTCATACCTGGCTCGCACGGGAATATCCGGCGAAGGCCCCCCAACGCTGGGGAATTCCAGCCATAGCGTTCCATTCTCGGTGTAGCGGTTGCCCGGGGCTCCGAAGTTTAGACCCACCTGTTTGACAGGGGTCGGCTCGTTTGGCTTGAGGTAATAATCGAAAGTCCAGTAGCCAACTTCCGGCATGTGAATCAGGGCCAGTGACGCCTGATTCTGATAGCTGCAAATGCAGGTTCGCGTATAGTCGGGGGCGTTCAGCACGCCGTTAGCGATGATTAGATTCGACGTGCAGCCGGATTTGAATCCGCCGATGCTTGCCGTGCCTTGGCTTTTGGTTAAGTCAACAAAAGCGCCCGATGCCGAGCGAAAAGTCAGCAGGTTTTCGCTGGCTATCGCTGTGTTGCATCCCTTGAACCGAATCCACGTCCACGGAATCGTCTCGCCGGTCATTGCGTGTTCCCGCGTGACATATTCGCCGCTTAGAAGATCGAAGACTTTCGCCTCATCCGTTGCAGAGCCGCTGCCTCCGCCGGTTTGGGTTATAATCCG
>DAOVMB010000189.1 GCA_030630905.1 Sedimentisphaerales bacterium | reverse complement strand
TATCGGTTTTCGCCGGATCGACCGTGTCGAGCAATGCAGTTTTTTCACTTCCGCGTACGAGGTACGAGTTATAGCTCGTACCGTCCGGCAGCGGAATCAGCCGGTCGAATAATCTTGCATCCCAGTCTATCGCTCCGACTGCATATACGTTTGGCTTGAGTTGCCTCATTTTCTTGCTTCCCTTGCCGCTTTCAGCGCTGCTTCATAATCAGGTTCGTTCGTTAGTTCTTCAACGACCTCTATGTAACGAATCACGCCCTCTTTGTCCACAACAAATACGGCCCGGGCCAGAAGTCGCAGCTCTTTTATCAGAACGCCGTAAGCACAGCCGAATTCTGCCTTGTTGTGGTCTGAAAGCGTCTGGACATTCTTGACGCCCGCCGCCCCGCACCACCGCTGTTGGGCAAACGGCAGATCCATACTAATTACCAGCACGGCTACATCGTCGCCAAGGGATGTTGCCTGCTCGTTGAACTTCCGCACCTCGGTATCGCAAACCGGAGTATCCAAAGACGGCACGGTGCAAATAACACACACCTTACCCCGGAGCTTTGAAAGCTTGAAAGGCGACAAGTCATTGGCCAGCGCCTCGAAATCCGGCGCCGGTTCCCCGACACTGGGCCGGCTGCCCACTAATGTCAGCGGATTTCCTTTAAATTTGATGGTATTTTTCAACTCTGTCATATTCCACCTCTTTTCTCGATCCGGACCTGATCTTCACCCACTTTCGCCGAAATACACTTTGTGAAACTCATTCAGCGAAGATTCGAGCTGCTCGATATTGGCCGGGTCCGTCGTTTGTTTAGTAGTTGGCGGCCTCCAGTTCGAAGTGACTTTGGGGATGCGCGCATGCAGGGCATGCATTCGGAGCTTCCGGCCCTTCGTGGACGTAGCCGCAGTTTCTGCATACCCATCTTACTGGTTTTTCACGCTTGAATACTACGCCGTCGGTTATGTTCTTGGCCAGCGCTACATATCTGTCTTCGTGACGTTTCTCAGCTACAGCGATACTCCTGAAGACCTTTGCAATTTCATCAAATCCTTCCTTTTCAGCCACTGCTGCGAACTCCGGATACATCTCGGTTGTTTCGTAATGTTCGCCGGCGGCGGCTGCCTTCAGATTCTCGACGGTGCTGCCAATGACGCCGGCCGGAAATGCCGCTGTGATCTCCACCTCGCCGCCTTTTAGAAATTTGAATTCCCGCTTGGCGTGCTCTTTCTCCTGATTGGCCGTTTCTTCAAAAATTGCAGCTATCTGTATATACCCTTCTTTCCTGGCCTGGCTGGCAAAATACGTGTACCTGTTCCTCGCCTGCGATTCGCCTGCGAACGCTGCTAACAAATTCTTTTCCGTCTGACTTCCTTTAAGTTCCATTTGATACCTTTCTTTCCCAAAATATTAATCAACACAATCACTCTATTTACACAAATCGCATATCCCCTCGACGTATACGACCTTTTTCAGAATTTTGAATTTCTTTCCAATACTTGCCGGCAACTTGATAATATCGAAGGGCTTATGGTGAAAATCTATAATTCTTTTACACTTTACGCACTTAAAATGCTGATGTTTCTCCATGCTGCCGTCAAAACGCCTGACATCGCCCGAACCTTCCACTATAAAAGCAGCGCCTATTTCGTTCAATGTCAACAGCGTTCTGTTCACCGTATCGAAGGATATGTTTGGAAACGTTTTTTTTACCTTTTCATACAGTATTTCAGCCGAAGGATGCTCGTCTGTTTTTACCAAGTGCTTATATATTTCTATACGCTGTGGGGTTAACCTCAAGCCGGTTTTTCTGCACATGACGGTAAACCGGCGAATTTTTTCGTCAACCTCAACACGGCTCATTTTCGTTTTTATATTATTCATAATATTTACTATATAGTAGTAATTCCTATGTGTCAACTATGTTCAATAAATTATTGAAAATTTTTATATCATTTTTATTGCCGGGATCGCTGTGCTGCAAACAGGGCATAAATCTCGCGGCAGATGGTTGTAAAATTGCGGCGATTCCTGTAAACTTGGGCAATCTTGACATTCGTATTGCAACAAATAAATAAATAGCCTAACTCATAATGAAGGATTCGGCAGGCTGAACAATATAAAACCAACAGCATGAAACACATTCCATTCATCATTATCGGCCTGCTTATAATAGCATTTTTTGTAGGCGTAAATACGGCTCTGGCTGCCAGAGGGCCTGTGAGGTCCATCGCGGCGGTCCGAACCGATATCGCCCCGGTTATTGGTGGAAAAATCGACGAATCCTGCTGGTCTCTGGCGAATATAGCTACGGATTTCACGGATTACAGAACGGAGAGTTTGGCTGTGGAACAGACTTTTGTGCGGGTGCTCTACGACGATGATAACCTGTACATTGCCTTTGAGTGTCTGGAGCCGGAACCCGATCGCATTATTGCCGTAGAGCGGAAATACGACCAATCTCTCCGCGACGAGGATGGGGTGGAGGTTAGATTTGACACCTTTGGCGACCGTCGCAGTGCTTATGTCTTCGCCGTCAATACGCTTGGAACCCGCTATGATGCCCGAGTCGGTCTGTTCGATTACCGTGATGATGATACCTGGGGTTGCGACTGGACCGCGGCCTGCACTGTCGCGGAGGATCGATGGTTCGCCGAAATAGCTATTCCTATCGGCAATATACTTTTCGAACAGAAAGACAGCACGGCCTGGGGCGTTAATTTCCGCCGGCGAGAAAGGGGCATGCAGGAGAGCAGTTATTGGTGCTATCGAAACAGCCAGGCCCGCAGTCCGCGTGAATTCGGTCTGCTGACAAATCTGGATCTTGCAAAGGCGAAATTCGACGGCAGCCCAGCTTTCGAGGCATATTTGAGCGGCACTTCGGATTTCGAGCAGAACAGTAGTAAACTGTCGACGGGGCTGGACATGTCCATGCGGCTGAATTCGAATATGGTCAGCGCTTTTACGATCAATCCGGATTTTGGCCAGGTCGAGGCGGACCCCGACACGATCGAGTTGAGGGACACTGAGCGGTTTCTCAGGGAACGGCGTACGTTTTTCCGCGAAGGCAGCGAACTGTTCAAAACGCCGCTGAATATCTATTACAGCCGGCGCCTGATGGATATTGATGCTGGGGCGAAAGTTACAGGCCAGGGGAAGGAATGGGCACTCGGATTGATCGATGTTCAGGGCCAGATCAATAGAAATGACGAACTGCTCGAAGGCAATTACCACGCAGGAAGACTCATTCATAACATAGGCGAGCAGTCCCACATTGGCGGCATCTGGGCCAATTCTCACCGCTCGGATGGGAGGAACTTCACCGGCGGCCTCGATTCGAAGATATATTTCGACAGCACGACTTCGTTTAGCGCACAATTCCTGGGTCTGAGCGATTCGAACGGCATCGAAACCGACGGCCATGAAGACCATAGTGCCTACGGTCTCTATACTTCTGTGGGCGGTGGTACCCAGCCTCTCTGGTGGCATATAGACTACCATGACATTACCCGGGGTTTTCAGCCCGATCTCGGCTACATTCCCCGGCGGAACATCCGTGGCCCGGGATCCTTCATGCGGTACAGAGCATATCCAGAAAAAGGCCCATTTAAGACGGTTAATGCCTTCTCGGACATTGACATTTTCGAAAATAATGACCACGATACGACGCTGCGTGATTTTTACGAGGGAGCCGGCGTCTGTTTTCACAATGAAGTGGAACTCTGGTACATGCGAGCCGATAGGTTTCATGCTCCCTACCAGAACTGGTATGATCGCGTTAGAATCGAGTATAATGAGGAAGTTGATGTTTGGGATTCGGTCAGTGCCGGCGTTGAAAAAGGCGTATATGAAGAGACGCCGTATAAAGAATATTTCGTCGAAAAGCCCGTACGAATTACAGATCGAATGGTCACTACGCTCAACGGCAACTACCGCGTGCAGGAGGAAAACGGCGATGAGGATATCTGGCTCTGGCGCTCGGTGACGCAGTACAGCTTTCCCTGGAATGGGATCGTCAAGTTTACCGCCGAGCAAACATCGGAGGACCGGCATAATCTGACGCTGCTGTTCTCCTGGCCGGTGAAAAAGAATATGGACGTATATGTCCTGCTGAACGATTATGAAACGGACGCCGAAGATGTCCAGGCGGCGTTCGTCAAAATGGTTTATCGTTTTTAGATTCATGGGAGAATGTAATATGTATCCGCAAAACCAAATCAATCGGCGTAATTTTCTAAAGGCGGCCGCAATCGCAACCGCGGGCGCGGCTTCTGCTTTACAAAGCACATCCGCGAGTGCCCAGAATAAGGGCCTGCGGCCGAGCCAGGCTGGTGACGTCACCGTGCTCAATCCGCAGAACCGTGTGCCGGTCAGCATGATTATCGACGACTCGACCTGCCTTGTGAACCTGGCGCACTTCGGCATCCCGCACTTCGCCACGGCCTGGCCGGACAGGTACAAGCAGGACTGGCGAAGCCTGCCCCGCGAGATACCCGATTCGTTCGTTCGCAAGTTCGGACAATGGTGTCACGAGCACGGCGTCAAGGGCAAGTACAGCATCGTCCCCTACCCGGCCTGTGTAGGCTGGATGGATCGCTGCCTTCCCGGCTGGTCGCAGAAGGAACTGGACGACAGCCTCAAGCTCGTTCGCGAGCTTATGATGCCCGATTGGGACATCCACCCGGAGATGATCAGCCACACATGGGTCATCAACACCAGGACTGGCAGGCCCTATCCCGAACGGACCGGCTACTACCACGAGAACGCCGGCTGGAGCCAGGACAAGTCCGCCGATGAACTTGCCGACTACATGGCCTACGCCCTGCGAATCCTCAAGAACGTCGGTCTGCCCTGCGAAGGCATCACCACACCCGGCGGCTTCTGCAGCCGGAACCGCGTGAACCTCGCCAAAGCTACGCTCGAATCATGCCGGGACGTATTCAACGCCGAGATTCCACATTACTTCCGCGACCTCTTCACCGATGAGCGAAGTGTCGCCCCTCTGGTCCAGTACGCATCCGGCCTCGACAGCGACGACCCGAAGTGCGTCGTCTCGATCATCGGCTGCACGGGCGACTGGCTCGGCGGCTGGGACGGCCTGGTTCCAGGCTCGGTCGATAAGCACATCACAGAGGACCTCAAAGGCGGCCGACTGCCACAGGTCATCGACAAGGGCGAGCCGGCGATAATCGTCTGCCACTGGCCCGGCGTCTATTTCAACGGCGAGGAAATCGGCTTCAATATTTTCAAAGAGGTCGTCCGGCGAATTCACGCCCGGTATGATAACCTGCTCTGGATGAAACTCAGCGAAATCTCCCGCTACTGGGCCGCCAAAGAGCTGACGCAAATCGACAAGCAGGGCCGGCAGGTGACATTCTCCGCCCCGTTCGCCACAACGCGCTTCACCGTGCGAGTCAGCGGCAGTTCACAGGCGCCGCCAAGATTAACGTTTGCCGGTAAACGCGCAGAACTGAGCCGGGTAACCGCCCCACTACAACTGAAAAGCGGCACCTGGCACAGCGACGGCTCAGACATTATGGTCTGTTTCGACCTGCCCAAAGGCAAGTCAACCCTGAATCTTGGGTGAGCAATGAATGCTCTGGTCTCCTTCAAGGGCTGCGCGAGTTAGAAATTGGCTTTGATTGGCTTTGTTTTCTTCGGCCCCAAGGGCCGGTGTATTGCCATAATCTCCTTTCACAAAAGACTTTACGCCAACTTGGACTTCTGTAAATTGGCTTTGTTTTTTCAAATCGACCTGTTTTTCCGCCGGCCGGGTGGCAGTTTCACTTTGGGATAGGGAATTAGACTGTGTGGCAGCCTCATCCCTTAGGGATGGGGATGGATTATGCTGCTCGTCG
>DAOVMB010000244.1 GCA_030630905.1 Sedimentisphaerales bacterium | reverse complement strand
GGGCCTCTGGTACCTTCTCGGCTGTGGTTTCGGAGTTACAGTCATTTTGTTCAGTCTCGGTCTGACTCGAAGCAAAGGTGCGGTTATCGGTTTGTTCTTTGCCGCGGCGGTGTTCTTCATGTTCCTGTTGTTTGGCAATTGGCTGAAAGCTCACAAACGAGCTGTCCTGGCGGTCTGCCTGTTACTTGGAATCGCGGGCGTTTGGGCAGTAGGTTCGTACGGTTTGAGTCACGGCTGGCTTCCGGGCGGCGGCTCTATGCTTGTCAGATGGCAGTACTGGCATGCATCCGCGAAAATGTACGCCGACCAACCTCTTACCGGCGTCGGCCCCGGCAATTTCGGAGATTTCTATACGCGCTACAAACCGGCCGCAGCATTGGAATCCGTTGCCGATCCGCACAATTTTCCGCTCAGTATTCTGACTCAGTACGGCCCGCTTGGTCTTCTCGGCTTTTTGGCAATGCTTTTGGTGCCCTTATGGAGAATGATCGCTCCGATCTCCGCAGGTGCCTCTGTAGAAACAAACCAGTTCCGGCCGATATTCAGGACCCAGGCTATACTTTTACTGATTGTCATTTCGACAGCATTGCTGTTTATTCGTCCGATTCTTATGCCCGAAACATTTGCCGAGACGCTGGATGTTATCATTTATGTGATAGTTACAATGCATGTTGCGCCGGTGGCCGTTTTCATCATCGCTTTCGTACTTTTTGCAGGCCCGCTGCTCAAGACACGAGATATGAAATCTGAGATACGCAATACGAATACTGCCGTTGCTGTTTTCTGTGCCATCCTGGGTGTGGCGTTGCATAACCTCATTGACTTTGCAATTTTCGAACCGGGCGTTTTGACCACATTCTGGGCTATGATGGCGTGTCTTATCGCGATCGATTCGCATACAAATTCCCGACCTTCGCTTGTTCTTAAACCTAAACCATTTGTAAAGATACTAATAGTGACAGCCGCTCTGGCGACAAGCTGGGTCTATTTCAGTTACGTTTATGTTCCCGTTGCCAGAAGCACAGCCAGGATACGACAGGCCAACGGCGCTTTCTTTGCCGGACAATTCGAATACGCTCACGAACTCCTGAAAAAGGCTGCGAACGATGATGTTCTAAGCTCTTCAGCACTGTACCTTAACGGCCGGTTGTATCTGCGTCAGTATGAGGTGACACTGGATAAAAATCGGGACTTGTTGCTGCGTGCTGAAACTTGTCTGCAGGATGCAATCGGGCGAAACGACTCTGCTTTCAAAAACTTCGAGCGGCTTACAGAAGTATATCGTCTGCTTTCAGAAACCTCGACAGAGCAGGAAAAGACCGATTGGCTGAAAAAGGCTTTTGAAGCTGCATCACAAGCCGTCGAGCGTTATCCCGGCTGCGGACGGCTGCATTTCAAACAGGCTCAAATTGCCGATCAAATGGGCAACGCCAATATTGCAATCGAGCAGTACAAGAAAGCAATCAAGATCGAAGATGAATATCGTGACCAGTTTAGACAGATGTACCCCGAACGAGAGGACATCGTCAGCCGAATCGGCAAAAACAGATATCTTTATTCCAAAGAGCGAGTGGGAGAGCTTTCTAAGAAATCCGACAATTGACCACAACCGTCACGACGGCGTAAGACGGAAAACAAATTACTATTCTGTCAAGCTTAAATCTGTAAGTTGTCATTCCTACAGTTGGGTGGCAGCCTCAAAGCCAAAGGCTTTGGGGATGGTAAATACAGGAGAAGCCATCCCCAAGCTGCGCTTGAGGCTGCCACCCTTCCAAACTATCAAATCAAATTTGACAGACTACTACGAGATTTGAGCGATTATTTCTTCCGGTATATCGAAGTTCGCATACGTGTTTTGCACGTCATCGTGATCTTCGAAAGCTTCCATCAGCGAAATTATTCTCTTTGCCGTGTGCTCATCGGCGATGTCGATTGTGCTCTGAGGCACCATAGAAATTTCAGCGACCTCGATTAGTATTTCCTTCTCCTGCAGGGCCTTTTTCAATTCTTCATAAGCACCCGGCTCGCAGGTTATCTCGAAAACTTCTCCCACGGCCTGCATATCGTCCGCGCCGGCACCTAAAGCGATTTCAAGTAGCTGCTCCTCGTCGGTATTTGCAGCGTTCACTGTGATCAATCCCTTCTTCGTGAACATCCAGTTGACGCATCCGCTTGTTCCCAGCGAGCCGCCGTGTTTCTCGAACAGCTTCTTAACTTCCGGCCCCGTCCGATTGCGGTTGTCCGTCAGTGCCTCGACCATAATCGCGACGCCGCTCGGGCCATAGCCTTCGTACAGCACTTCTTCATAACTTGCCCCTCCCAGATCGCCGGTGCCTTTTTTGACCGCCTTCTCGATTGTGTCCTTGGGCATATTTGCCGCTTTGGCCTTATCGATCGCATATCGTAAGGTTAGGTTCGCAGAGGGGTCCCCGCCGCCCTGTTTGGCCGCTACGATGATCATTCGAGCGATTTTGCTCCAAGCCTTGCCGCGTTTTGCATCCACAGCCGCTTTCTTATGTTTTATACCAGCCCAGTGTGAATGACCTGACATATCTGCTCCTGAATAATATTATGAACTAAGAACAATAAATTACGAACTAACGCCTGAGCATTATACCCAATTTTCCTTATGGCATAATCATTTTTTTAGAAAATGTTTGTTTTGTGAGCGCAACAACTCCTTGAGCCGTCACAGGAACGGCCATGAAGTTTGTTTTCTGAGATTAGGCACCCCAACTGAAGTTAGGGCAAAACCTCAGCTAACATCAGCTTATGGCTAAATCAGTCGCGTGCCGGTCAGGATCCCTTTTGGCGACCATCACCGAGGCGGACGACAGCGTAAACCAGCGCCCCAAGCAGTCCGGCCAGAAGGACGATTACAATCCATATTCCGGAGCCGCGGTTCAATTGGCGTATATCCGTGTAAACCCAAATCGCTGCGAGAATACGGACAATCACACATATAACCAATAGCAGGGCAAGTGCGCCATGGCATTCGCAATCATCGTCGTCATCATCATAATCATGTTCGCGAGCGCGTTCCAACTCCAGCCTTCGCTGCTCCAGCTCAAGCTTTTGCATCTCTCGCTCGGCGTTCATCTCTGCTTCTCGATGCTGACGCTTCATCTCCCGTTCATGCATTTCCATCTGGAATTCCATATCCTCCGGCTCGAACTCCTGAGAGAGAACCGCTGTGCAAGCGAACATACTCACCAGCAAAACACTCAACAAAACATACCGCTTCATTTCATATCTCCTAAAAAATTTGCTTATCATTTATAACGATTTGATCTTATCCTATATTTCGGCTTGTTTGTAACTCGACTGAACATTTTTCATGCATATCGCCTTTCTCTACTACCCCAACTATACAGTCTGATTGTCCGTCAATATGTTGATATTATCATGTTTAACCATGGCAGTAAAACATTAATATCGGTCTTCAAGCCGAAATGTATATCATCGCCGGTCCTAACGGGTCAGGCAAGACAACATTTACAGTAAAGTTCCTGCCCGAGATGCGCTTCGCCGCTTCAATCGATCTATTTTCCAATTTCTTCAAATTATATCATTTTGGCTATGAGTGAGACCGAAAAAGTTGTCGGCACAACACTGCTCAAATTGCCGACTTAAGTACGACCACAACTCAGCCGATATATCAAGTATCTCTATTGTGAGGAGTTGTGTCGGAGAGAGGATTTTCCGTCTAAGAACTGCAAGGGAGGATTGCGGATTAGCAACAGTAGCGGGAGAGGGTTATCAATGGCTGAAAACCCGCCTTTGATGGTGCTTTGTGAGCGTGAGGGAATAGACAAAAGCTTTGGCTGCAGGGTGGAGACTGTGGGCCTTGAGCTTGATATTCTCGGAGAACCGGTACGCTTTCAAATTAACGTTACCGACAGACATGCCAGGCTGTCAGAAATAGTTCCATTTGCACGAGCACTTTCAACCAAACTGGCGATGATAGTATCGGACAGGCTTGGCGCCGGCGGAAAAACTGTCTCCTGCTATAAAGGCTGCACGGCGTGCTGCAGCTACCTGGTTCCCTTGTCGATTCCCGAGGTTTTCCGCCTCAGACAAGAGGTGCTGGCTATGCAGGCAGAGCAAGGCAAATCCGTACTGCAATCGTGTCTTTATGCAGCAAAAAAGATCCTCGATGAAAGGCCCGAAGATTCTGATATAAACGAATCGACACAGACAAAAAGCCAAATAAGCCGGCTCAGTAGATGGTACGCGGGACTCAGGCTGCCCTGTCCGTTTTTGTCGAATAACATATGCATTTCGTATGAGCAAAGACCGATAGCCTGCCGTGAGCACATGGTAACAGGCTCGGCAATATTTTGCGATACTCAATACTCGATGCCAGACGGGGATAGAGAATCGAGTCGTATAGTCCAGATGCCGGTAAGTGTTCTTGAGTGTTTTGCTGAATTGACCGCTGAGCTTGAGCAGTCAAACGTCGAGTCTGTAATGTTACCTTTGGCACTTCCCTGGGCGCAAGAGAATCTTGAGCGTTCCGTGCAAACGTGGCCTGCGGTGATGATGGTCGAACATTTCATTAAAATCTTAAAGGCTGCAGCGTCGAAGAATTCCGCAGTAGGTACTGCATCAAATTAGTATTCTTAGTCTTCGAGAAAATCTGGGGCTATCAGTATGCGCTCCAGAGATACAATACCTGTGGCGTACCAAGCTCGTATAGCGTGGTTCTGTCTAGTTTTAACAGGTTCGGCTTGCGGTAGCTCAAAAAGTCGGCAAAAGTAAATGGTTTGCGATATACCACCACCTGGGCCGTGTTAATTCCCGCCAGAGATTTAACCGACTCTATCGCCTCATCCA
Organism: Sedimentisphaerales bacterium; assembly: GCA_030630905.1. Lineage (GTDB taxonomy): Bacteria > Planctomycetota > Phycisphaerae > Sedimentisphaerales > Anaerobacaceae > JAFGPJ01. The sequence goes on along the minus strand of DAOVMB010000244.1, from coordinate 149 downwards.
GATAGCCAATATCATCTATAAGCTTTTCATCGAGGGCTTCCTGTGCACCGAAAATACCGCCGTCAGCCAGCCGTCTTACCTCATTCGAATCAAGTGTCGCCTTTCTCCCTTCGGCAACAACCTGCACGAACCTCTCGAAGGCAGGTTTT
>DAOVMB010000486.1 GCA_030630905.1 Sedimentisphaerales bacterium | reverse complement strand
GTCCCGTTGATGCTCGGCACGTCAATGGTTGTCCCCAGAGCAGCCTGTGTAAAACTGATGGGGACCACTGCGATCAGATCATTGCCGTCTCGCTGGAGAAACTCGTGCGACTTAATCCTTACATAGCAATAAAGGTCGCCTCTCGGTCCACCGCTTCGGCCTGGCTCACCTTCACTTACAACTCGAATACCTTGCCCTTCGTGAACGCCGGCGGGGATTTTGATATTGACGGTTCTCTTCTTCGGCATTCTGCCGATGCCTTTGCATTTCTTGCAGGGATTGGTAATAATCCGTCCGCTGCCGCCGCATTGCCCGCAGGTCGAGACCATCTGGAAGAAACCGCCGCCCCTCGCGACCTGGCCGGACCCTTTGCAGGCCGGACATCGGCCGGGCGAGCTTCCTTTTGCGCAGCCGGTGCCGCTGCATTCACCGCATAAATCCTGCCGGGTGAATTCAATGGTCTTCTCCGCACCTTTTGCGATGTCGTTCAGTGTCAGCTCGACAGTGGTTTCCAGGTCGTATCCGCGTGCCGGCCCGGCCCGGCGGCCTGTGCGTCTGCCCCGGCCGCCACCGAAGATGCCGCCGAAGAAATCATCGAAGCCGAACATGCTGAAGATATCTTCGACGTTCATGTGGGAGAAGTCATGCATGCCGGAACCGCGGAGACCTTCGTGTCCGAACTGGTCGTAGCGCTGACGCTTGTTGGCGTCGCTCAAAACTTCGTAGGCTTCGGCGCACTCTTTGAATTTAGCTTCCGCGTCTTTATCATCCGGATTCTTATCCGGATGATACTTCATCGCCATACGCCGGTAAGCGCGCTTAATATCATCGGCGGAAGCCGTCTTGCCTACGCCCAAAACTTCATAGTAATCCCGTTTGGCCATAATTTTTTGGAGTGAGCTAAAGTTACTAAAGTGAGCTAAAGTGAACTAAAATGAGTAATACTTTGGCATCCCGATGTACATCAGGACTCTCAACTTTAGGCACTTTAGTCACTCTAAACTTTAGGCACTTTAACTCTTTTTACCTTACGGATCCGGCTATTGGCTCTTCGTCCTTGTCTTTCAATTCTGTAACCAAGACACTGGTAGTAAGCATCAGTCCTGCTACCGAGGCGGCCATTTCCAGTGCGGTTCGAGCAACTTTTGCCGGGTCGATAATTCCGGCCTTGAACATATCGACGAACTGACCAGTATTGGCATCATAGCCGATTTTCTTGCCCTTTTCCAGAAGTTGAGCTACAATCACATCGCCTTTCTCGCCGCAGTTTTCAACGATTTGCATTGTGGGTGTTTTAAGCGCTTCTATAACAATGTCAAAGCCGATTTTCTCCTCGCCCCTGGCTTTAGCTCTGGCTTTTTCTACATCGGGAATCGCACGGAGGAAAACGACGCCGCCACCTACGACAACTCCCTGCTCGGCTGCGGCCCGCGTGGCATGCAGCGCATCGTCTAGCAAGTCCTTACGTTCTTTCATTTCCGCCTCGGTAGCGGCACCGGCTTTGATAACGGCGACGCCGCCTGTAAGTTTGGCCAGACGCTCCTGCAATTTTTCACGGTCGTAATCACTGGTTGTCTTTTCGATCTGATTGCGGATTTGATCACAACGGGCGGTAACGTCTTTCTTCTTGCCGGCCCCTTCGATAATTGTCGTTGCTTCCTTGTCCACGACGACTTTCTTCGCCTGGCCAAACTGAGACAGTTCGACGCTTTCGAGCTTGATGCCCAGGTCTTCGGTTATAACCTGCCCGCCGGTCGAGATACCGATATCAGCCAACATCGCTTTCCTGCGGTCGCCAAAGCCCGGAGCCTTGACCGCACAGACTCTTAATATGCCCTGCAGACGGTTAATAACAAGGGCCGCCAATGCCTCGCCCTCAACGTCTTCAGAAATAATCAAGAGCGGCTTGCCCACTTGGGCAACTTTTTCAAGTAGCGGGATAATCTCACGGACGTTCGATATTTTCTTTTCGTGCAGCAGAATATAGGCATCTTCGAAAACCGCTTCGAGCGTATCGGCGTTGGTCATAAAGTAGGGTGATAAATACCCTTTCTCGAACTGCATACCTTCGACGACGCTCAACTCGGTTTCCATCCCCTTGCCTTCTTCGACCTCGATGACTCCTTCTCTGCCAACCGCGTCCATTGCATCAGCCAACTTTTCTCCGACTTCGGAGTCATTGTTTGCACTGATGGTTGCAACCTTTGCAATATCGTCGTGGCCTTTTACAGGAACGCTGACTGACTGGATGAACCCGGTCGCTGTTTCTGTCGCCTTATTGATTCCGCGCTGAATGGCCATCGGGTTTGAGCCGGCAGTAACGTGTCTTAAGCCGCCTACATAGATTGCTTCTGCCAGAATTGTCGATGTTGTCGTGCCGTCGCCTACAACGTCGGAAGTCTTGCTGGCGACCTCATTGACCATCTTTGCGCCCATGTTCTTGAACGGTTCGGGCAGCTCGATTTCCTTACTGACGGAAACGCCGTCCTTTGTCACCTTCGGGGAACCCCAGCTTTTTTGCAGGATAACGTTCTTGCCGGTCGGTCCGAGTGTAACCTTAACTGCTTCAGCTAATTGCGACAGGCCGTCTTTGAGCTGTGCTCGTGCCGTATCGTTAAACATTAATTGTTTTGCCATTTTTATTTCCTCTTTTCAATTATTGGCTATTGTCCTTTTGTGCATCCGATTCCAACTGAATCTTTTATTTTTCGACAATTCCGAGAACGTCACTTTCTCTGAGAATGACATATCTTTCCCGGTCGATTTCGATATCGCTACCCATGTATTTTCCGTAGATCACTTCGTCCTTGATCTTCACCGACATTTTGGCTCGCTTACCGTCATC
>DAOVMB010000234.1 GCA_030630905.1 Sedimentisphaerales bacterium | reverse complement strand
GTTGCTCAGGTTGTTGCGTCTGAGTAGTGGTACTTGCCAGTTTTGTCTGTTGATCTCTGGCCTGGAAATAGTCGTCCACCTGCGTCAACAAATCTTCTTCAACGACCGCATCGACAGGAATTGCCTGAATGAACTGGCTCTCGTGGGCCAATATGCGCTCGGCAACATCAAGACGTTTTTTGATCTGATTGATGAGCTTTTCCGTCTGTGCGAGCTTACTGTTGTCCACCTGGATATTCGATCCGACCGCCGCGGCTTTGACAAGTCTATGCTGACTTGCAAGCGACTCGATCTTATCTTTGAGCATCCTCTTGCGGCTGCGGGTACGCTCCAGCACCTGCATCGCTGCGTACAGGGAGTTCTCGCGGCTGACCAGGAGTCTTTTCTTGCTGGCCAGGACCAGTTCGCTCTCTTTGAATCGCTCGAATCGGTTCGCCAGGTCTTCCTTGACATAACTGCGAGGGTATTCTCTGCCGGCAAAGCAATATTGGGCTTTTGGCTCTGCAAGGGCACCACGCAGCTTTGCGATTCGCAACTCCTCTTCCTTCGAAGAGTCCTGGCTCTTGGCGATATCGACATTCAGTGCCGCCACTTCCACTTCTTCCTGGGCAATCAGACGAACGTTGGCGTGCATCTCGGGAATGATTTCTTCCAGGAGATCACGGGCGCGTCTCAGTTCGAACTCAATAGGAACCGAGTCTTTTACCACGGTCCGCACCGATTTGGCCGAACTGCGAACGTAGCTGACAACGTCTTTGCCGAAAAGCATACCGCCGACAAGGGAAACGCCTGCCACAACAATCACGCTTCTTTTTAACCATTTCATAATCATTTCATTGCTCCTAAATACTATTAACTTTACTTTAATTCTCGATTCCGGCCGCCTTTGGGCCACATTTGGATTGTCGCAGTTGAACCGGTTTTATTTCAAAAAAAATGACGTTTAAGGAATCATGACTCTTGCAAAGGAAACCTGATAATGCATAGGCGTCCCGAACATCGAATACACCTGCGAATTATACGCAAGAACCGAAAATTTTACGATTTTGCTTGACGCCCGGAATAAGATCGTGCTATAATCAGGTAATCATTGAACGAAGCAAACATGCAATTCAAAATTGAAAATTAAACAGCTTTTTTGCATTGGACTTTTAGTAGTCCAACTCAAACCGCCAGTTTCTGTATAAGGAGATGCACAAGAATCTGTGCCTTGTTCGCACAGGGATGAGTTCCATACAGATTCAGGCCGGCCTCAGTTGGACATATAGCAACGGAGGAGTCGGCAAAAATGGGTGTTGCAGAGTGGATAATAATCATGGTCATAATATGGGCGTTCTGGTACTGCCGTCGAAAACCGAGCTAAGCTTTTCTTTGCGTATTCATTATGAACACATATAAGCAAAGGCCATACTCTGGTAGAGCAGAAAATCAGCGTATATATTGAGGGGGTATTTTAAGTAAGCGGCATATCTACACAATTAAGCGTACCATGAAGCTGTCTCAACTAAAGTTCTTATCTCAGCCATAATATATTCCGGCAGTTCCGACCAAACAACCTCGACATTAGCCAGATCATCGGGAGGGTTTTGGGCTTGATTTTTTGTCCATTTCTGTTATTTTGGCGCCAATTGGTTTTTAAGATTTCACAATATTTTTTTTCAGGACAAGGGATTTGCCGGCGGTGAAAATTAACCATTACAGAGGAATAATAATGAACAGGAAAGAAACCGGACTGACTTTGTATGCTGTGGTTTTAACCATAATATTATGCCTGACAACGAACAGGATCACCACGGCGAAGGACTATCTATCACCGACAGCCGTGGTTGCAGACCCGCAGCGCCAAACGCTTTATATCGCTCAGAACACTGCGAAACAGATTGCAGTCTTCGACACAAAAACGACAAAGGTAACAGCAACGATCGACGTACCCGCAGAGCCGACAGGTATTGCCCTGACCGGCGACGGAGCGTTTCTCTATGTCACCTGTGGCCGGCAGAAAGGAAGTGTCTGTGTCATAGATACCCGGACTGCCGAATTGCTCCGCACGTTGCCCGCCGGCCATACCCCCATAGCTCCCGTGCTAAGCCCGGACGGCAGGTTTCTATACGCATGCAACCGCTTCGATAACAATATCTCGGTGATAAGCACCGGGGAAGGCAAGCAGATCAAGAAAATCCCCGTTCTGCGTGAGCCGGTCGCCGCCGATATTACCCCCGATGGTAAATGGCTCTACGTGGGCAATATGCTTCCTTATGGCCCGGCCAGCGCCGACTCGGTCGCCTGCAACGTCTCGGTCATAAACGCTAAGACAATGGCCTTTGATATCGATATTGTCCTGCCGAACGGGAGCACGGGACTCCACGACCTTATTGTCTCGCCGGACGGAAGATTTGTATTTGCCTCGCATATTCTCGCCCGGTACACTGTTCCAACGACCCAGTTAGAGCGGGGATGGATAAATACTAATGCTGTCAGCATAATTAACGCCGGAAGCAAAAGACTGATAGAAACGGTTCTTTTGGACGATGTAGATTCTGGCGCTGCGAATCCGTGGGGCCTTGCCTGCACGAGCGATTCAAAATACCTTTGCGTGACCCATGCCGGGACCCACGAGTTAAGTGTAATAGACATCGCCGCTATGCTCGAAAAAATCAACAGCTACAATAAACGCATCGGCAGGCAGCCTCAGAGCTTTGCCGGCGGCTCCTATACGGCACACAGTTCCGGAAATGAAGCTCCCTCGAATATCCCCAACGAACTGAGTTTTCTTTATGGCATTCGACAGCGCATTAAGCTACCGGGCAAAGGCCCGCGTGCACTCACCATCATCGAGGACAAAGCTTATGTCGCCGAGTATTTCTCCGACAGCATAGCAATCGTGGACATAAGCACCGAATCGAGATTCAAGACGACATCTATAGCTCTTGGCCCGAAGACCGACATGACAACCAGACGAAAGGGTCAAATGCTGTTTAACGACGCCCGGCTTTGTTTTCAGGGCTGGCAGAGCTGTGCCAGTTGTCATCCTTCCGACGCCCGGGCCGATGCCCTGAACTGGGACCTCCTCAATGACGGCCTGGGAAATCCGAAGAACACCAAGAGCATGCTGCTCGCACACGAAACGCCGCCGGCGATGATTACAGGAATCCGTGAAAATGCCGAGGTCGCCGTACGTTCCGGTATCAGGCATATCCAATTTGCAGTGCGCCCGGAAGAAGAGGCCGCCGCAATCGACGAGTATCTCAAGAGCCTCAAACCGGCCCCCAGCCCTCATCTGGTTGACGGCAAACTCAGCGAATCGGCCGAGCGAGGGCAAAAGATATTCGACAAAGCAGATTGCGCTTCATGCCATACAGGACCGCTGCACACCGATTTGAAAACACACAACGTGGGTACAGGTGAATACCTGGATAAGGACCGTTGGTTCGACACGCCGACTCTGGTTGAAGTCTGGCGGACCGCACCATATCTATACGACGGACGGGCCGCTACCATGGAAGAGATGCTGACGACGTACAATCCCGGCGACAAACACGGAGTGACATCAAACCTCACCGAAGCAGAGATAAAAGATTTGGCCAAGTTCATTCTGTCACAATAGAACGTTCGAAAACAATGACAGCATAAGGAGATCGTTCAAATGAGAAAAGGCATTTGTTTTTTAACGCCGGCCGTGATTTTCATATCGTTGGCTTCAATTGGCTGCTCGATAAACCGTGGGCCGGAAGCTAATGTATCGGTCGTCACGATCATTAGCCCATCGGACGCAACGGCAACCGAGTGTTTAGCGGCACAAGAAGTTCGCCGTTATGTGTATCTGCGGACGGGCAAACTGCTGCCTATCGTTCGGAGCGACAAAAACCTGCCTTCGAAAACACCTTTAATTATCGTCGGACAGAAGGACCGCCCTGTCATCAGAAGAATAACAGACAAAAACGCAGAACTGGCCTCATCGACAGGCTCGCTGGAATCACAGCAATATCTGATTAAGACAATCAGTGGGAAAGTCTTACTGATTACAGGCGGCGATTCGATCGGGACACTCTACGCCGCCTACCGGTTCGCCGAGCATCTGGGCGTCCGTTTTTATATGCATGGTGACACAATCCCCGATGAGCGCATCGCTCTGAAAATACCCGACCTGGATGAAAAAGGCAAACCACTGTTCAATATGCGGGGAATCCAGCCGTTCCACGATTTTCCCGAGGGACCGGACTGGTGGAATACCAACGACTACAAGGCTGTCATTGCACAGCTTCCCAAGCTGCGTATGAACTTCTTCGGATTGCACACTTATCCCCAGGGCGGAGTCGGCCCCGAGCCGGCCGTCTGGATCGGCATGCCCGGAGACTTCAACGAAGACGGAACCGTGAAATTCAGCTATCCATCGAGGCATTTCACTACGGCGAACGTCACCGGCGCCTGGGGCTATAAACCGGCAAAGACAAGCGACTACACTTTCGGCGCAGCACAAATATTCGAACGAGACGACTATGGCCCGGACTATATGCGCGGCATGAATCCATGGACGCAGCTTAGCCAGGAAAAAGCAAACGAACTTTTCAACCGCATGGGCAACACGCTCAAAGAAGCTTTCGAATATGCCCACACCCTCGGCGTCAAAACCTGCGTCGGCACCGAAACGCCGCTTATTATTCCCGACGCTGTCAAAGAGCGTATCAAAAGTATGGGCAAGAATCCTTCAGATCCGGCAGTCGTGCAGGAACTCTACGAGGGAATGTTCCGGCGAATCGCCAAAGCCTATCCGCTGGATTATTACTGGTTCTGGACTCCCGAAGGCTGGACGTGGGGCAATCCCAAGGACGAAGAGATCGAAGCTACGATGGCTGATTTCCGAGCCGCCATTGCCGCCTCAAAGCAAGTCAACGCCCCGTTTACATTAGCCACGTGCGGCTGGGTTCTGGGACCGCCGAAGGACCGGGCGATGTTCGACAATTCACTACCCAAAGAAATGCCGATGAGCTGCATCAATCGCAACGTCGGTTTCGCACCGGTCGAGCCGGGTTTTGCCAACGTCAACGACCGGCCTCAATGGG
>DAOVMB010000441.1 GCA_030630905.1 Sedimentisphaerales bacterium | reverse complement strand
CAAACTGTTTGATCCTGCCGAGACCGAATTTTTCGTGCCGGACCAACTGGCCAGCCTTGAAATGCAGCACAGTTTGGCTTGTGGTGTCAAATTCATTACCATCATCATCTTCAAAGTTGTCTTCTGGAGCTTGTTCGGTGAAGTCTGCGCCAAGCTCGAAAAGAAACTGAGATGGTATGGTTCGCAGAAACTGGCCTCGCACGGTTCGGTAGCGGGCGTAACTGATAAACAAATCCGCTTTGGCACGTGTAATTCCGACAAAAAAGAGCCTGCGTTCTTCCTCCAATTGTTCATCATCCTCGCCTGTGTTACTTCTTTCGTGCGGCAATAATCCGTCTTCAACGCCGGCGATAAAGACGTGCTCGAATTCAAGTCCCTTGGCGGCATGTAATGTCATCAGCGAAACACGGTCGCTGGCAGCATCGTAGGCATCAGTGTCACTGAAGAGCGATATTTGCTGGAGATAATCGAGCAGCGAGGGCTCCTCGGCCTGCTTGTCGTACTCGGCGGCGCTGTTTATCAGTTCGTTAAGGTTCTCTAGTGCATTCAGGCCGTCAGGACCGCCGGCACGAAGAGACTCAGCCAGCCCGGTCTCGGTAAAAACACGCTCGGCGAGCGGTGCGACTTCGCCGGCGGCGTCTTTCTTGAACTGTTCGAGCATATTGACAAAGACTGCGAGCTTGGCTTTCGCCGCTTTGGGAAGAGATTCAATGTGATTTGTTTTTTTCAGAGCCTCGAAAAAAGTAATTTTATGCCTGGCTGCATAGGCACTAATCCGGTTGGTTGTTACTTTTCCTATGCCGCGGGCGGGCGTGTTAATTATACGCATAAGTGCGATTTCATCGCTGGGATTGACAAGGACTTTCAAATATGCGAGCAGGTCGCGGATCTCTTTTCTTCTGTAGAATTCCACACCCCGAACAATCTGGTATGGTATTTTATTGCGGACGAATGCTTCTTCGAGCGTGCGGCTCTGGGCATTGACACGGTAGAATATTGCAATGTCGTTAAGAGAAGCGCCTTTGTCGGTCTGCTCTTTTATTTGCTGAGCAACGGCGTGGGCTTCTTCGTTCTCATCTTCGAATCCCGTAACACGAATACTCTCGCCCTCGGGTTTTGTAGGGATGAGCTTTTTTATTTTTCTGTTCCGGTTAAACGCAATCAAATGATCCGCCACGGCGAGAATATTCGCGGTGCTGCGAAAATTTTCCTCGAGTTTGACAACGGCAGCATCGGGCCAGTCGCTTTCGAAGGCCATTATGTTGCGGATGTCGGCGCCACGCCAGCGGTAGATGGACTGGTCCGGATCGCCGGTTGCACAAATATTATTATGGTTCGAAGCAAGGGCTTTGGCTATTGAATACTGGGCGTGGTTTGTGTCCTGGTATTCGTCGATGAGCAGAAACTTGAAACGATCTCCAAGCGCACGGCAGACCTCGGGGCAATCCCGGAGCAAAAAGGCCGTCTTCATCAGCAGGTCGTCAAAATCGAGTCCGTTCAGCTCGACAAGGATATTCTGGTAGCTCAGATATATTTCGGCTAATTTGATGGAAAAAAAGTCGTCGGCGTCAGCCCTGAACGATTCGGCATCGATCAGCTTATTTTTCAGAGTGGAAATCGCATCGAGCATTCGGGCAGGTGAAAAATTTGTGGTATCCAGTTCACAATTTTTAACCGCCTGCTTGATACATTTGGCCTGGTCGGAACTGTCATAAATGCTAAAGTTAGGATGGATCCCGGCATGATCCGCATACTGGCGAAGAATCCTGACACACAAAGAATGGAACGTGCTGATGTACGCGCCGGCCGAAGCACCAAGAGTAAATGCCCTTTGGCGCATCTCCTCGGCTGCCTTGTTGGTGAAGGTTATCGCACAGATATTATATGGCCGAACGCCTGAATCGACGAGGGCTGCGATTCGATATGTGATAACGCGGGTTTTGCCGCTGCCCGGGCCGGCAAGAACAAGCAACGGCCCTTCAATATGAAAAACCGCTTTTCGTTGCGAGGCTGTCAGTTGTTGCGAGATAGTATTATGCATCCGCCAAAACGCTTATATTCGTGAAGCTCATTGTTAAAAGCTTTTAATCAATTCCTGTTCCTGAAGTCTGATCTTATCTCTTTGTTTCTCCAGTTCTTCTTTCCATGGCTGCAATTGTTTGGCAAGCTCGGGCCGTTCGATTTCTATTCGCGCCAGCAAGCTTAGCCTCAAATTTGGTACGAATTGCCAGTCTTCCAGGAAATCACGAAGCGCAAGATATTGTAAAACCTTAAAGTCAGGCAGGTCAATCCTGTTTTCATCCAGATATTTCCCCTGGTAATAGCCGTGAATTTCTTTGGCCAGGTTCTCTCTGCCGACTGAACTCTCGTCGTCGCGAATTGCATACAGGAAGAAACTTTCCCTAAGCAGTAGGATAACCTGTTCTTTTGCATCATTTAGGCCTATCGTCTCTAATTCCTCAACAAAACGATTCCTTGCAAATTCCACCAGCGGAACCTTAAATTCGGGCATATCATAAAGTTTTCTCAATTGATTATATATTTGCTGCGCTTTTCGCTTATGACCTGATTGATAGAAGGAGAGTACGGCGTTCTTGAGCATATTGCGGTGGCCGTTTTGAAGGGACCTCAGAGTGGTGTTATTTTCATCGTCTTCGTCATCTCTATATTTGTCGAGAATTGCCATAACGGACTTGTTGTACGTATCGAACATTCTCAAATCCGGCCGTAAAAATACTTCTTTGAATATCTGCGTCTGAGATTCCTGCGAACCTTCCACCGGCACCTGAAGCGGCATGTCACGAATAAGCAACTTGCCGTTGCGGAACAGGTTCTGCAGACTATGACCGACGATACGGTCGGTGTTGGTTTCAGTCATATCAATCTCGCGGGACTGTTCTCTGGCGGCTATCTGTAAGCCCTTGACGCCCCAGTAGATTGCATGACTGTCGGGGTGCCGCCAATCCAAAGGTAAATGCGTATTCGGATCGGTGAAGTCAATTGGACCATAGGTCTTATTCAGATCACTCATTAAAACCGGGTCGAGTTTCCAGATTTTACGCAGTTGGTGGGCTTTGGCGAAAAGATCGAATTTCTTCAGGGCATCTGAGCCTCTAAAATTGTCTATAGTTTCGCCGGCAGCAGCGTTGAATCTGCTGGAGTTTTGGCGCAGTGAT
>DAOVMB010000420.1 GCA_030630905.1 Sedimentisphaerales bacterium | reverse complement strand
AGTTCTCTCCTTGGAACTTTTCGAAACTCTGTTATCTACTACTGAATATATGTGCTAATCATACTGACTGTCTGATATTTTGATAAGGAAAACTTCCGCTCTCCAATTACATATTTAATCTTCCGTCAACTCTACCACATAAATCAGGCCTGTGCAGATATACTTATTTTACTGTGGGAAATGGTTGGGCACAATACTTATTTATTTCCCTTACACTCTTTCATTTCTCACATAGGGGTAAATTAAAGGGTTACAGTACGTTTTTGGGCTCAGAAAACTAAAGACAGCAATACATTGATGGTGACGGGATAATTATTGACGTTAGAAATTATTAGGTCCGTTTACCGAATTATGAGTTTTATGGCGAAAAGGGATGGCAAAGAGGTAAATGAACTCGTATGGCGTATGGCGTATTGCGGATAGGGGATCAAGTGAGACCCGTGACTCGTGCAATGGACTGTAAATAAACAGAAGAACAAGAACTTAAATACACGAAATCAATCAACCAGTAAGGCTAAAACTTCGTCAAGTTTTGCCGTGGCCAGACAGGTGCAACTGTCCGCCGCACCATAATACATCCACAGCTCATCGCCTCGAAGCAAGAGTCCCGTGGGAAACACCACATTTGGCGTTAACCCGGACATTTCGTAGGGCGCTTCGGCCTGAAAAATCCAGTTGCGCGAGCGAGCAATCGTCTTGTGCGGCTTGTCTTTATCTAAGAGAGCTACACCGGCTCGATAAACCAAATGACCGCCGTAACCTTTTACCCCATGGTATATCAGCAGCCAGCCGTGCTCCGTCAAGATCGGCGGCGGTCCTGCTCCGACTTTGACGCCATCCCAGGCCGGGCCTGCTAATTCCGGCAACACACAATGCGGCTCGCCCCAATGAATAAGATCGGGTGAGTAGGCAGACCAAATGTGTTCGATTCCGCCGGCATCAGGCCTGTGCAGGACACCCCATCGCTCGCCGAATTTCTTAGGAAATAGAACAGCGTCCTTGTTATTGGGTGAGAAAATCAGGCCGATCCGCTCAACACTTTCGAAGTCCTCAGTGCGAGCCAACGCTACAGCCGCGCCTGCGGGTGAATACGCAGTGAAAGTAATGTACCAGCATTTCTCTTCGGAAAGATACGTTAACCGTGCATCTTCACAGCCCCACTGCTCATATCTCCATTCAGCCCCACCGTAGCGGAGCAATGGTTCTGACTCGATTTCCCAACCGTCCACGCCATTCTTGCTGCGTGCAACGTGCAGGCTTGAGTATCCCGCATGATCCTCAACTCGAAGCAGCAACAGGACCTCATCGCCGTATTGAGTGGCCCCGGGATTTAACACGCCTGCGGCCTGGAAAGGCATATCCAAAGGTGAAATGATAGGATTATCTGAACATCGGTCAAAAAGTCTTATTTTCATTGCAGTAGCCTCACCGTTCAAGGGCACTTTTAATGTATTGGGCAACGCTCCCAACATCAAATACCCGGCCTTTAATATTCCACTGATTTAATAACACATTTCAAGATGTAATCCAAGTAAAAACAGGAGACCCGCATTTGCCCGATAATAGCCATAGCAAATGATTTGGCGTCTAAACGGAGAATTAGAGGTATCCGGTACTTAATGGCGGTTCCTTAAGCTGCATCTTGTGCTCTTGTTATTCGGCCTTAAAGATGGCCTTTATTTCATCCAATGAGACCATGCCGGTACTGCCCAGCTTGATTTTGCCCTCGGAGTCGATGAAGAAACTACTCGGGATGGCTCTTATAGCATTGTATGGGGCCGTATCAACTTGAGTTTTACGGCCGGCCCAGATGCGTGTAATCTCATCGGCCGAGGCATTTACCTCGTTCTTGTCTGCGTGAAGAGCAAAATCAATCGTGAAAGAACGGCTTTCATGCGGGGCAAGCTTCGGGACCCGGCCGAACTTACGCTCGATCGATCTGTTACGTGGAAAGCCGGTCCCCGGTTCCAGGCCCGTCACATATCCGTCTTCCTGGGCTACCGGATTCTTCCAGAGTGTAAAAAATGGCAGCTCCTTGACCGAATATGCCATCGATACGGCTTTATCGCCGGCGGCATTGCGAAGCATCACCTTCGTCCGATCGTTCTGGTCGGCCCAAAGACGTAAACAATAAACCTGTTCCGGAAATCCCGCCTTCGCAGCGCGATAGAGGGCGTAATTGGAGACATCTGAGGCTGCGTGCTCATTAATCGGCGTTACCTGCCGCACCGGCCCGAAGAATCTGGCGCCTTTTTCCATCAGCGGCGGCCCGTAATTTCCATGGTAAAGGATGCCGAACTCCTGCTCGATGGCGCTGCGGTTAGTTACCGTGTCCGAGATTTGAAATTCGCCGGTGCCGGGCACAGTTGAAATCTGGGTCAATATTTCGAGCTTCGGACCATGCAGTAAGGTCTCATCGACCCTGCCGCTTATCGTGATACGGTAGGGCGCCTCGCGTTCGATGATTACCTCCACCGTTGATGCAGGCGTGTTGCAAATCTTGCCGTGAAGCGTCAGGTCCATCGTTGCTTTATTGCCGGTATTGTCAATAAATTCATCGGTTCCGGGCGCGCCGAAGAACTCCAGGCCGCAGCGGACCATCCACTCGTTGAAACCCTCCAGCCAGCCTAATCCCTGGCGTGTGTTCAGGTTGATGAATTTCGGGTGGACCAGGCCCTTGACGGGCGAATCCCAGCCGAGACGCAAATCACCCATCAATACCTGCTGAATCGACATCCCCCGCGTCGGCACGACATTAAAACGAAGTTTGCCGTTATTGACCTCGATGACCTCGACGCCTTCCTGCCTGCCGCCGTGCAGGACATATTTCTTTACCGACCACGCAACAGGGCAATCCGGCGTCAAATCGCTGCTTGTGAGATTTGCGGTCTCTTCGTAGATGTTCTGTTCGACGTCGGTGAGGATCAGCCGAAAAGGCTCAGCAACCTGGGCCGACGAAATCCCAATTATTGCTAAAATAATCGATGTTAGCCTGAGCATAGCTTCACAACCTTTCTAAGCAGTTCATCTGACATTATCTGTTTGGTTTGCAAATAGCGACTCAGGTGCCCCATTACAAACCTGCCTTTCAAGTGTAGCAAATCGCATTGTTTATGCAAGGGATCATTGCATATAAAATTGCCTTCGGAGCCGTCTTTTAGCTCTCGTTCCTCATAGTTTCGGATTTCGAGCTTAGTATTTCGGATTTCCGGCCAAAGGCCGGCATATTGGCTTTGTTTTTCGCCGCCTTCAAAGCGTAGAAATCTTCATAATCACCTTTCATGTAAGACTTTGCGCCATTTTCGCCCTACCGCAAATTGGCTTTGTTTTTTCAAATCTT
>DAOVMB010000430.1 GCA_030630905.1 Sedimentisphaerales bacterium | reverse complement strand
GAAAGCCCATCCTGTGCCGTGACGGTTAGTATAGCCGTATAAAGACCCGGCTCTCTATAAGTGTGAACTGGATTTCTTTCGGATGAGGAGCTTCCGTCCCCGAACTGCCATTTGCATTGCAGGTCTGTCGACGCCGAGAATTGAACTTTCAGAGGAGCGATGCCCTCGATTGGGCTGGCGGAAGCTTTGACCTCCGGCCGGATTTTCTCACCCGGCCCATAGACCGACAAGCGGAGAAGATAGTTGGGCTTTGGCGGAGTAAAGCGGAACTTGCCGGGCGATGCGCTGCCGAGAGAGGTTATCGTCATATCCCACGTGTCGATCCCATCAACCTTGTATGCACCCGGGCCGGGCAACTCCAGACTTACAGGCTCGGACATGGTCGAATAAACGAAGTAAAGCTCCCCATTTTTTGAAAGCGTGTAGTTTCCGCCGGGAAGCTCGCCCGGAACCATTTCGTCGAAAGGCGCCGGCTCCATAATTTCCTTCAGCAGCGCGATTCTTGCCGGGCTTTGCCCATGCAGCACGCCGCCTTTCGACCACCAGAGAATATCTTCGGGATGTTTGTAAGTCTCGCCATGCCCGACGTAGCAGCCGGCAATGGTTCCCATCCAGAATCTATGCACCATCTCCTTCGCGGTGATATTACCCCAGCCCTGTGGGACATTCCCTTCGTATTTGCACTCATCGTAGATGATCGGTTTTTGGTATTGGTCTCGCCATTGTCGTGCCCTGGCAAGGTCGGAGCTCTGGATGCTGGCATGTGTCACCCATGGTTTGGTGTGGTCGTAAAAGCCCCGGCAATTGTGAATTCCGCGCAAGCGATCGTATGGATCGTACTTCCGGACGATTTGAAAGAAACGGTCCCAGTCCGCCATCTTCTTGGACTTCATCAAATCGTACTCATTAGCGAATGACCACCACACATTACGATAAGCGGCCAGCCGGGCCACAATGTAACGCAAATACCGGTCATCGGTTTTGGCATCCATATTCGCGTAGCCCCAGCGATCATACGGGTGAAATAGAATAAGATCGGCTTCGATTCCCAAGTCGCGCAGATCCTCGACGCGCTTCTCGAAATGCCGGAAGAATTCGGGATTGAAACGGCTGTAATCCCAGTCCTTGAGCGGCTTGCCCTCGAACGGATAGAACTCAGGCTCATTCTTATTGTATGTGTAGCTCTTGGGAAAGACACACATTCGCATTTTGTTGAACGGTGCATCTTTGAGCGTGGAGAGCGTCTGCTGCTCCATCTCGTTTCCCTGATGCGCCCAGGCGTAGCAGGTCGTACCGACCTGAAAATAAGCCGTGCCGTCGGCGTATGCAAGATGCCATTTCTTGTGCACACGGACAGGGCCGTGATTGCCCGGCGACGGTTCTACGCAGGCAAATTCACCTTTTTTGCCGTCCAATTCCCTGCGATTGCTCCTGGTTACATACGACCACTTACCCTGCGCATCGGGCATAAAGCGAATGCGATAGATGCCGTTGCCATCGTAGAATCCTTCCGGGCGAAAAACTCGCTCGTTCTGTCTGAACTCGCCACTGAATTGCACATCGACAAAGGGATTGCCTCCGGAAGGCCCCTTGACCGCCAGTTCAAAAATTCCCCAGCGCTCGACGGTCTTTGAATCGGGTTTGGCTTCAGTGATCGCCGGAACCGCTAAAATTACCGTAATAGCCAAGACCATAATCATAACGCATTTATGATTCAATGGTCTTGGCCACATTATATGTCCTTACTTATATGGGTCGAGGTTAGCTGAGTAAATCTAAGGGCGAGATGATATCGCCGTATTTATCGCCGGCAGCCTTGAGACGATCACGAACTTTTGCAAATGTATCGTAAAGAATCTGCGGCGTATCGGAAACCTTCTCTTTGTAAATCTTCTCGACGCGGTCAAGCTTGGCGAGATTCTCCGGGATTCGTATTGTAAACTGCCGGTCGTAATCGTCCTTCGTGTAATCCTCGTCGAGATGCTTTTTAGAGAGTTTCTGAAGATCCTCGTAAAACGGGATCATGCCCGTCGGCGTTTCGATTGTCTCAACCTCGCCGTTGACGCGAAGCTCAGCCCACAGGATCCAAACGAGCTTATCAGCCATTCCGTTCAAGTATTTACCTTCTTTGTCCTTGAGGAAGTAATTGACCGAGAAGATAAGGGGCGGATTCTCGATACCTTCGGCGAAATCCAGGTTGTTCTGGATGTATCGGCCGAGCGGAATCGAGAGGAAGTCGAGATTCGACATCAGGTTAAAGGTTCTGACGCCCTCTTTGCCGAGCGTAGCGGCGGTTGTTTCCGATTCGAGGCACGCACCTTTGATAAGGATACCCTCGGCCCAGCTAAACGCCTGCTCGACGGGCACCCATGTATCGCTGTCACGTCCGCCGTAAACAACTCCGCCGACCGGCACGCCATCGGGATTGTCGAGCATGGGATCACGATTGCTAAGGTCCGGGATGTTCAGGCAATAGCGGGCGTTTTTGTGCGAAGCGGTGATTTCGTTGCCGTTAGAGTCCTTTTTGCCTTTATGCCACTTGCCCGAGTGGTTGGTTCCCTCTGTCGGCAATTCGCTGCCCATGCCGAGCCAGTGCGGCTTCTTTGCATCGTCGATCAGGATATTGGAAAAGATGACCTCGTTTGGGCTTGTGAGGGCCTCGTGGATGATAGGGTCGTCTTTTGCTTTGACATCGCGAATGATTCCGAAGATGCCCTTTTCAACATTGACAGAGCGTATTTCACCGCCCTTTTTGTGGAAATAGGCGATGTCGTCACCTACGATGGTCTGTCCTGGCAGCATTGAAGTTGAAGTCTTGCCGCAGGCTGACGGGAACGCGCCGGCGAAGTATGTTACCCGACCGCCCGGCCCGTGGGCGCCGAGGACAAACATGTGCTCGGCGAGCCAGCCTTCATTTGAGGCCTTTTGGATCGCTAATCGCAAAGCCAGTTTCTTCAGACCTATGGTATTGCCGCCGTACTGGGTGTTGGTGCTGTAAACTATGTCTTCTTCGAGGTCGATATAGACACGGCGCTTGTCGATATTCTTGCTGACATATTTCTCAAGTTCGCCTTCGGAGTGGAGAAATCTGAAGAAATCGGGCGATGAACCGATTTTTTTGAACTGTTCATAGCCGGGCCGATAGAGAATCGTTTCGCTGTGAGCCACGTAGGGTGAATCGGTGATTTGAACGCAGGGAATCGAGAAAACCGAATCGAGCGGGCCCAGGCAGAAAAAGCACACCAACATTTCTCGCCCGACCATAGAGTCT
>DAOVMB010000228.1 GCA_030630905.1 Sedimentisphaerales bacterium | reverse complement strand
AAGCCGCGCTTGTTTCGCGCGGTCCAGAGCTTCTCGGTGAAATCTGCAATATCAAGCGAATATTTACGCCAGAGATCGTTTTCCGGGTCGAGATGCATCATCGGCGTTATAGCATCGGCAGAATCCTCAGCGGTATGTTCGACGTCCGACATGCGGGTCGTGTAACCGGATTTCATGTGCGGCTGATTCATCAGAGCTTTGGAAAAGCGAGCCTGTGCGCCGGTAATCTTCGGGCTGTCGAATCCGATGAGAACCGGCACCCACCATCGCCACATTTCGCAGTCGTCGCCCCAACCTCCGCCGTACTGGCCGTCTTCCTGCATACGGTTGTCGATCCACCACTCGATGATATCGGCCAGGCGTTCCAGACCTTCACGCTGATAAACCGCCCATGTTGGCGCACCGGGTATCGTTTCATAGTGCTTGTAAGGCCCGGTGGGATGGCCGAGATACATCCGGGCGATTTTATTTTCGGGAAAGGCCCCGGTATATTTCTCGAAGAATCCGCGCGCTATAGCGAAAAATTCACGCCGCCTTTCCGGAATGCTCCAGATGCTGCCCGATTCCATCGCATACCAGATGACCATCCTGCCGCGATACAACCACGTCAGCGGGTAGAGTGCAGACGTATCGGCAATCTTAAAATCGAAGTCCTTGTTACGTCTTACTCCTCCGCCAAAATAGTCCAGCCGCTTTGCATTCAGCCAGCGATCTATCTGTGTGATGAGCTTATCAAGGTCGCCCTTAAGGGGCACATCCAGGCCGGGTTGCTTCCGGAGTTGTTTTAGATAATCCAAACGCACTTCGTCGCTGTTTGCGTTGCCTGCCTGTTGAATAAGGGCACTAATCGAGTCATTTTTCGCGTGAGCTTGTGCCGCAGGAAGCAGACAAGCCAATCCCGCCGTAAGCCACACAACTGCTGCCGGCCAGGAGATTCCGTTTTGTTCGTTGTTGCTGCTTAACGTCATTTTGTCCCTTCCGAAATTGTCCATCGAGTCTGCTGCTATATATACCTCCACTGTTCGGTTGTCAATACGCTTCTTAGATGTCGTTATCTCACCAGGATCGGGACAACCATTCGGGTCATATCCACTTGTTGTTCCCGACTCTTTTGTTATACTTTGCGATTATAAGTACAGACTCTGTATCGTTAGAACAAGATCAAGGAGATTTCGCTATGAGCAATCCTGTAAATCGCCGGGATTTTCTGTGTATGATGGCCAGCGGAGCGGCGTTATCCATTCTGGGTCCGGCAATTTCTCTCGCCCGGGACGGTCAGGGCGGCCGTGGCAAAATGAACGTCCTTTTTATCGCTGTGGACGACCTTCGCCCGCAGTTAGGCTGCTACGGGCAGAAGCAGATTATCTCGCCCAACATCGACCGTTTGGCTGCCCGAGGACTTCTGTTTGAGCGGACATATTGCCAGCAGGCCGTCTGCGCGCCATCGCGCGCCAGCGTGCTGAGCGGCGTCCGGCCTGATACCTCCAAAATCTACGATCTTAATACCCCGCTCCGCAAAGCCATGCCGGATGTGCTCAGCCTGCCGCAGCATTTCAAGAATTACGGCTACGAGAGCATCTCCATCGGCAAAATCTACCATCATCCCAAGGACGACCGGCAGGGCTGGACTGCCGATCCATATCGCGCGGGAACATTTCCGAAAGGCGCCTGGAAGGGGCGAGGTTATCTTACTAAAGAGGCTTTCGCCCAAATGGAGAATTACAACAAAGCCAATCCTAAGATGCAGGGTAGAGGCCCCGCGTTCGAGGCCGCCGACGTCGTGGATAATGCTTATCCCGACGGCTGTAATACGAATTACGCTGTTAAGGAGCTTAACCGGCTCAAAGATAAGCCGTTTTTCCTGGCTATGGGTTTTTACAAGCCGCACCTGCCATTCAACTCGCCAAAGAAATATTGGGACATTTATAAGCCCGAAGATATTAAACTGGCCGACAATCCTTTTGTCCCAAAGAACGCCCCGACCTACGCCACGACCAACTGGGGCGAGCTGCGTAATTACTATGGCATTCCCCAAAAAGGCCCCTGCTCCGATGAATTAGCACGGCAACTGATCCACGGCTATTACGCCTGCGTTTCCTACATCGATGCCCAAATCGGGCGGCTGCTCGACGAGCTTGACCGGCTCAAGCTCAGCGATAAGACCGTAATCATCCTCTGGGGCGACCACGGCTGGAAACTCGGCGAGCACGCCGGCTGGTGCAAGCATACTAACTTCGAACTCGACACACACGTGCCGATGATTCTTAGTGTGCCCGGAATGAAAACCCCCGGCCGGCGCACACGGGCACTGACCGAGTACGTCGATATCTACCCGACCCTCTGCCATGCGTGCGGCCTGAAAATCCCCGGGCACCTGGAAGGCCGCAGCATGATACCGCTTCTCGACGATCCGGATCGCCAGTGGAAAAAAGCCGCTTTCAGCCAGTATCCAAGAGGCAGAGTAATGGGCTATACGATGCGCACCGAACGCTTCCGCTATACCGAATGGCGGGACAGAAAGACGAACGGACTGATGGCACGGGAATTATACGATCACGAGAAGGATCCGCAGGAAAATGTCAACGCCGCCGCTCAGCCGGAATACGAAAGTGACATTCGGCGGCTGTCCGGCATGTTAAAAAGAGGATGGCACGCCGCCCTGCCGGAATAGCATCTAATCGCGAATGCCAAAAGCATGCCGGGCCGCTGGATCCGATTGTATCGGAATTCGCGGCCCGGCTTCGTTATTGTTTTGTCCGGCATTTGATTACGATTGACCCGAGCGTTGTTTCTCCCTCATCTCTCTTTGCTGCTTCTCTATTTGAGGAATCAATGTCTTAAATACAGATTGGATTTCCTGCAGGTGCTTCTTGGGCAGCACAATCTGCAACGCCAACTTGCCTTCGGCCGTAGTCCGGCCTGCAAAGGCGATGTTACTCTTGGTCTCCACTTTGAGTTGAGTCGTATCAAAGCCTTCAGGAAGGGGCATAAAACCGAACGCCATTTTAATCGCACGGACATAATTTATCGTACCGATTACGTCGGCCTGGTCGCTCTCGGAAATCACGTCCAGGGCGGCCTTCATCTCGGCGCCAATCTTTTTGGGACCGCCGGCCCTTACCTGATCGATCAGTCCACGGACCGTTTTGTCGGCATCGCTACCAATAGTATACACACAATTGTCATTCACAAAAGCCCAACGGTAATCCAGGCCGTCGCCGAACATTTTCTCGAACATCTTGGCCTGCATCGCGTCGTCGCCCACCTTGAATGCCACTTTAGCGGCACCGATTTTGACACCTTTGTAGGTGCCGGCATCGCGCTCGATCTCGACGTCCATTTCCATGCCGAAGCCTTTGTACATCTCGGCAAAGACCCCTTCCTCCATCAATTGCAGTTCCTTTTCAAGCACTTCTTTGAATGCCTTCTCGTCCTTGACCTCGATGACATACTTGCCCATAAACGGCGGCGAGAGTTCGCTATTGACGCCAAATGTTATTGCCAGCGAATCGCCCATTGCGTCGATACCTTTGGTCATGAGCCCTTTCAACTGTTCGAGGTCCGCCTCTGGTATCCCCCCAGGTATCATTTCACCCATGAGCTTGAAGAGCCCCGTATATGTAGTCTTGAGACTCTCGCGGTCGACTTTGGTAGCCACGTTAAAGATCGCACCGTCTTCGAGATAGCCTAACATGTGGTCGAGGTCCCCATCCAGGGGCTCGCCCACCATAGCCGCCATCGCCGAATCAGGAACGGGCTTTAGGCCCAGTCTCACGCTGCACGCTTCGGCGCTTGGCGCCAGTGCCACCGTAATGTTCTCGGTCCCATCGAGCACCGTCTTGAAGATGCCGCCGTAGAAGCTGATTATGCCGGCAGGATCTATCGGTGGCCCCTCGCCGCTCTCTTTGGCCTTCTCTAATTGGGCCTTCATCTTCTCGAGCCCGCCGGAAAGCATCGGCTGGATCAGTTGAGAGCCTTGTTTTACGTTTAGGTAAATCCACACCGGCGAACTCGCAGCCTGCTTCCTCTCATCGGCATCAAGGCCCCTGCCCAGGCTTTGTTTTCTCTGGGCCAGCAGTTTCTTGACCTTTATCAGATTCTCGCGGGCATTCGGCGGACAAAGCAGGGCGAACCGGCGGAAATTTGTCGCAAGCCCCTTAGTTTGGCCGTTGACTGTTATTGTCGAGATGCCCTCGTCATCAGGCTCGCCGCAGTTAGGATTGCGGGAAATGAAATTCTCGTATTTCGTGACCGGCAGCAAAGCACCAATGAACATATTTCCCATCGGGCCGCGTCCTGCCGACTCACCCTCAACGTTCAGGCCGAAAATAGCAATATTGCCCTTCTTGTTAACTCCTCTCAGCATGTCGTCACCAAGCAGACCACCTAATTTAGAGAGTAATGCCGCTTTGGCATCGAAAGATTCGGGCGCAACGTCCTTCAAAAACTCGTTGGCGGCGTCCAAAGTACCATCGAACTTGTTAATGCGTATGCAGAACAGACTTCTTGCCGGGATCGCCCACATCATGCCGGCGGTTCGGCGTTTCGCTGATTCCTCCGCCCACACACCACCGGCAGCCAATATAGCTACCATTGCTATTAAAATGACGTTTCTCAGACTTCTTGAATTGAACATAATTTCTCCTTTCTAAATTGACCGAATTTTTCTGTATTTCCGGCTTTAATAGTAAGAACGCTCGGCAGGCCAAAAATTCACACTTATTTTGAGAATTTGAACAAAATTCGGCATCTTGCCCGCACAAACGCTGAAAGAAAGCTCCATAATGAGCTATTATCATAAATCGCAGCCTCGAAGCAATGCAATTTTCAACGATAACAAGGCCATTTCCAACGAACTTCCGAGCCATCCATCGTATTCCAGCCAATGGCCGGCAATTGGCTTTGATTGGGTTTGTTTTCTCGCCGTCTCGGCCCATTAAAACCTCCATAAACCATTGTTATTAATGACTTAACGTAATTTTGCCCCTTTAAAAATTGGCTTTGTTTTTTCAAATTCCTTTTCGCAATACGCATCACGCAGTACTCAATACGAAATAAATTGGCTTTGTTTTTTCAACCCCCAGAGCAGGTCTGGGGGCTAACTATGATTGGCTTTGTTTGGCTTT
>DAOVMB010000490.1 GCA_030630905.1 Sedimentisphaerales bacterium | reverse complement strand
GAAATCCACACATTGATTCGTCTCATTGTTATTCCTTTCCGAAAAGAGATTCTCTATACGAACTCGTTGCCTGCTCGTATCATAGATGTTTCTTCAGCCAGCTCAGCGTTTCCTGCCACATCTCGGGCGTGTATTCGTGCCCGACACTCTTGTACAGCACGCCACGGAAATTCTCAGCTTTTCCGTAGAGTTTGTAAAGATATTCCTGGAACGCGTTAATGAGCCGGACTCCGTCCGCCGGTGAGCCGCCGTCCTTGTCACCGGTCAGTGTCAGGAGTGGTCGTGGCGCAATCAGGCCGACGACCGACTCGGCGTCGATCTTTTCCTTCAGCATGTTCGGCACGTAGTAATAAATGCCGTGCTGCCGGACCTGGCCATGAGCGGTCAGGTTCTGATACCGCGTCAGACACGCCACGCAAACCGCCACTTTGATCTGCTCATCGAGTGCCGTAGCCCACCATGTCCGCGTCGAGCCCATGCTCATTCCCATCGCCGCGATGCGTTTCGGATCGACCTCTGGGCGTGACACCAAATAATTCAACGCCAGCAGGTCGTCACGAACCATCATCCCCCACAGCGTCCAGCCCTGCCAGAGAAACATCTTGAATAGTGATTCTTCTGTCCTTCCGCCTTCTTCCTTTTTTCCCGCCGGGCCCTGGAACCGCCGCTCGCCGAAGGCGTAAGCGTCGATGCAAAGAACAACGTAGCCTTCCCGCGCGAGTGCTTCGCCGGTGGCAAAATCGAGCCGCGAGAACGCCTTACTGATGACCTCTTCCTTGCCCTGCTTGTACTTGCCGCCGTGATAGTGATTATACAGGATCGCCGGCCCCCGCCCCTTGTGCCCGGCGGGGATCAGAATATACCCGTACACCGTGTCACCTACGCCGTTATCGAAAGTAAAACGCTCCAGGTCGTAACCGTCTTTCGGTAGTCTCTCCTGGATAGTCACCTTTGGTGTGAACAACTCGGGCAAATCGCCGAGCAAACGCCGCAGCTTCTTGCGAAGCTCTGTCCTGCGTTTCTCCCACGATTGCACCGACCTCGGCAACGGCGTCTGGAAAGACGAAAAGCCGCCATTCAAAACCGCCGGCGGCAAATCCTTCGACATACCTGATGAAATCGACGCTAAAACAATTGGCACTATCGCAAAATTCATTTCTGTCCTCCCGAATTAATTCCTATGCGGGTTTTGTTTGTCCACAGATTTTATATACAAGGTCGTATGTCTCCGCCTGCTCATCCGGGCTCTGGCAGTAGGTCACTACAATCAATTTCATCCCCGGCTTCCACAGTCGGCGGACGCTCTCGGCGATAGTCTCAGGGCCGCCGACAATCCGGGCGTTGACTACGATACCGGTATTCGCAAACGCCGCGGCAAAAGGCGCCTGCGGGTTCGGCGATGGATCCGTGGCGGCTGAAAACGCACCATCAACCATTCGCAGCCCTGAGATTTTCTTCACCATCTCCACTTTATCCGACCAGTCGCCGCAACTGTGAAACGTCGAGCCTCCGAAAGGTTTTCCCGCATGTTCGACAGCCGGAGCGGCAAGCTCAAGATATTGCTGTGACGATATCATCAACGCGTTATCGTCGCTCATCCCCAGCCCCTCAAAACACCGGCACGAACTATATCCATGACCGGGCCGGACCAATGCATTTCCGATACGCTTGATCTGCTCGTGAGTGAATTCTACGAGCAGCTCTGCGAGGCGATTCAGCAGCATCTTGACGACTTGTGGATCATCCAGCATCTCGATAAAAAAGCTGGTCATCTCCACGATGTTGCCGGCGATGTTTAAGGGCGACTGTGTGTCGGTCAGTGACATTGGGACTCGCCCGCCGGTCTTGTCGAGAAAATAGTCGATCATATCGAGTGTATGTCTGCCTATGTGAGTCTGAGATACGGCCGCAGGCGTATAATCGAGCGCTTCTTTGACCGAGCCAAATATCGGGCGTATAGCCGGGGCTTGTTTTTCTTTCCAGATGTAATCTGCGCCGAATGTGCCGGCCACGATGCCGATGCCGTACCAGGGCTCAAGAAAATTGGGAACATCGGCCTTGAACTCCATGCTCTTTTTCAGCCCGCCAAGCTGCCATTCTAAAGAAGCGATCATATTTTTGCAGCCGTAAGAGAAGACCTCAGCGATGCGCATTCGCCGATGCACAAGCACACCCGACTCGGCCTGCCAAAACTTGCGACACCGCTGAAGCAGCGACGCTTCGTAATCGGCATACGCCTCGAAGTCAAACGCATCCGGCGACACAGGCTCGGCCGTCGTCGCCTGTACATCAATACCTGTCTGATCAAATGTTTGGCCCGTCACCTTTCGTCTCCTTGTATGCTCATGATCAACATAGAAAACGGCAAAGCCGAACAAAGTGAGAAGACGAACATTCATCCGAGAGTCTGTCAAGACCGCTCGTTCTCCAACATCTATGA
The DNA here is from genome assembly GCA_030630905.1 of Sedimentisphaerales bacterium. GTDB lineage: Bacteria > Planctomycetota > Phycisphaerae > Sedimentisphaerales > Anaerobacaceae > JAFGPJ01. Next base: position 384 of record DAOVMB010000490.1, on the reverse strand, counting down.
GCCTTTCCTGTCCAACTATGCGCTGGCGATCATATAGACTGTGACAACGATTACAGCGACGAACGCCCAGCCGACCAGGAATCCGACTACCGATGTACGCGATGGTATCATGAATTCGAAATTGGTGTTCGGGAATATGTTTCGCTTCTCGGGCACTACCGCGTCTTCCGGCAGCGTGCAGGGGACAGCGGGCTGCTCTCCCGGCTTGATCGGGGTCCGAATCAGTGCATAGTAATTATCGAGTTTCTCCTTCGCAACCGGTTTAGTTAACAGGCTGACCACGATGCCGCTGATCAATCCGGCCGACAGATACAGAATCATCTTCCACGGCAGATAGATCTCACCATTCAACAGCATAAAGTCCGGCAGGTACTGAGCACAACT
>DAOVMB010000025.1 GCA_030630905.1 Sedimentisphaerales bacterium | reverse complement strand
TATCGAGAGAATTGCAGCGATGGCAAGTCATGAGCACGGAGATGCCCGCAAGGCAATTGCCTTGCTTGCCAAGAGTGCTTACTTAGCAGAAAAAGCAGGGACAAAAGTTACGCTCACACTGGTTGGTAAAGCCGCGACAGAATTAGACCGAGATCGCTACCTCACATTGGTGCATTCAGCACCACCACAATTGCAGGCTGCCATGGCCGCCGTTATTGAAGCCACGCGAAAAACCCAAAATGGCTCGATTGGAACCGGTGAAGCTTATGATGCATATCGAAGATTTTGCCAAAGAGTCGAATTGCGACCACTCACCGGCCGGGCATTCGGCGATTTGATATCCGAGCTGGACATCTACTCATTGCTCCGTAGCCGGGTTCTTTCCAGAGGTAGATACGGCCGGACGCGTGAGATCATACTCGACCTGCCGCAGGGATTGACGGAGAAAATACACACCTACGTTCTATCAAACTTCGAAATGCATAATTAGGGCAATGGTGCCCTGCAACAGAGGCTGCCAAGAATAGACCCCGGAGAGCCATGGAGATCGCCACCTATTGCCCAGATTTTGGCTGAAACACCATCAGGAAACAGACGACTGCATTCCGTCAACCATACAAATTCCCTGGGGAACATCTCCTGGGTCAATTTACATAATGCCGCCAATCGACTATAGGTGCTTGTCAGAAAAAGCAGGCGAAATCCAAGTAAGTTATATTTGAACACTTCATCATATCGTTTGTAGCGATCTTTTTGCTGGTACCACTGATAATTAATGATCTTCTGCCGAATATCATCCATATCGCGTCTTGGGCTGGCCACCATCTCGGTTCCTCGGTCCACTTCAAGGAAGTATAGACAGGTCTTGTCTGCAATCGAATCACTTATGCTCAATACAGCGTCAGGAGTAAACTTAATTCCCTGTTCCCCAGAATCCGGCACTGGTGAATAATCTGTTATGAATATGCGCCCATTGGGGCCTTGGGGCAAAAACGGGGAATTGTGTGCCAGAAATTTGACACGTACCATGGGAACCACTTTCTCGACCTGGTTCAGATAGATCCTGAACCAATTCAGCAGAAGCTGGTGGTCAAGGCAAAAAGGGCCGTCAACAAGGATTTTCTCATATGGCATATCTCTGCCAATAAGCCCTCTTTCCATAAGAATCTCAACTCCGTGCTCAGTCAACCCTAATAAGCTTTCGGGTCGGCCGCGACCTCGGCCAAATTCATGTCTGATTGTTTGTATCAGCCCTTCTTTTTCAAGAATACGCAAACGCCGCCAGACCACCTGTCGGCTCTTTTGATAAAAGGTCGTGATTTGAGTTGGCGTTAAGGTTCTGTATTCTGCAAGAGATTCAAGAATCGTGCAGTCGTTGAAGTTTATTCTAAATGCCATTGTAACCTCCGTTAATCAGCCGTTACCATTATTTCGCACTTCTTCTTGCCCCCTATAAGAGAGAGAGGAAACAAGGCAGGGATGATTTCAGATAACTGTGAAAAAATCAGTATAACCCGTAAAAAATCATTTTACGGTTTGTACATAGCCAAAATTTCTTCTAAACATCCAAAAAAATCTCAGATCCTGAAATTAGCACAAGGACATGCCCTCTCTAACTAATGGAACAGGAGACTTTTTTGAACTGATCAATGAAGAATTAGTGAGGTGTAAAATGGAAACAGAACACAAACGCAGAAGAGGAGCAAATTGGCCTTAGAGGTGATCCATCGGGATCAATAACTAACATCGTTAACGATTGAAAACATACGAATAGCCTTAACATTGAAGACCTTCCTAAAGTCGCATTGGTTGCGAACGAGGCCTACAAGTACATAAGACTGAAATCGGTAGATTCAGATGAGCGAAACGTCAGACAATTCAGACAATCTAATGAATTCAGATGACAGGCTTGGTTCCAAACGAAAGGACGTACATCTGTCTGCGTCGCCAAGAATTGGTGACAACGGCCTTGAGTTGATGACCGAATCTGAGGTTGTCCAGTTTCTCAGGATACCTGAGATCAGCAATTCGAAGAACTATCATAATGTCATCGAGCATCTAAAGAAATTCCGAGGCTTGCCCAGGATCCACATCTGTCGGAAGGCTCTGTACCCCAGAAAGGCCATTCTGGAATGGATGGAAAAAGAAACTGATGTCGGAAAATAAAACTTGCGCTTTAGTTTGAGGTCGAGTATGATCCGGTTCATATCGTGTGAGCTGAACCGGCATCAGAAAGGAGATGATATGAAACAGTTGGTGAAGCTCAACAAACGGCCACGGTGTGGTGGCCGGGAATTTACTTATGCCCTGCGTTATAAAGGTGAAGGTGGGAAACGGAAATGTGAAACCCTTGGTCATACAAACCAGCGAAAAGCCGAAAAGCAGCGTGCCCAAAAGGAAAGAGAGCTCAGGATGGGCTATATTGAGCCTGGATCTATGAGGCTCAAGGATTTCACAAAGGACAGCCTGGCAAGGACAGGTGATCAGATCAGGGAAAGTACAAGGCGTATAGCTGAAGCGGCTATGAATGATTTCATCAAAACAATCGGAAATATTGATTTTGAGAGCGTCACATTGGCACACGGTGAACTATATCGTCAGGCGTGCCTTGATCGTGGCAACAGCATCGCAACCGTGTCGAAGAAAATCCGGGCTATAAAGAGGTTGTTTAAGCTGGCGGTCAATCGTAAACAGCTTGATGAAAGTCCGTTGCAGCATATTGCTATGCCGAAATCACCTAAGAAGAAGATCAATATTTATGCCGATGACCAGTGCAGACAAGTTCTTAAGGCTGCCCAGGAATATGCCGCCAAGTTGAACGCAAAGAGATCTGTAAAATGGGATTTACTGATCACAGTAGCTTTGGCCACTGCCATGAGACGTGCAGAGCTTCTGAACTGCACCTGGGGAGATGTTGATTTCGATGCACAGACGATCGAAGTCAATCCCAAGCAAAACACGAAGGAAACTTGGGAATGGCTCGTTAAAGACGCTGACCACAGAACTCTCCCATTGACAGAGGAAATCGTTCAGATGCTCGCAGATCACCAAGCTCAGCAGCCGGAAAGGTATCCTTACGTCTTCGTTCCCACAGCAAGGTACGATTATATCAAGAATGTGCTCAGGCCAAAAGGAGAGTGGACCCTCACTGATTCCCGGCTCAAGGTCGTAAATAATTTTAGGCGACAGTTCAATAAGATCCTCAGAAAAGCTGGCGTTAAGAAGGGGACTTTCCATGATTTCCGGAGGACAACCATAAGCATGTGGTTGGCCAATGGCATGAGTGAACATGATGTGATGGTCCTTGCGGGGCATGCAAGTTTCGCAACAACCCACAAGTTTTACCTTGCCGTAGCAGATGATCTAGTCTACCGTGCAAGGGTTGCAACCACCCAGGGCCTGCGTCAAAAATTGGTACGTTTTGGTACGCCCCCTTTCGAGAACTAAAAAATGGTTGACAGCATGTTCAGGAAGTTGTTATATTACCGCAACTTAAAAAATACTGGGAGTGTAGCTCAGTTGGTAGAGCAACGGCCTTTTAAGCCGTAGGTCTTGGGTTCGAGCCCCAACACTCTCATTAATCTTGCCTTCGGGCTTGTTAAAGAGACGGTGCAAATTGAGCGGGCTATTCTACAATCTGGGCCGAAAGGTCGGGCCGAAAGTTCGCAAGGCCAAGTGGATGTGGCAATCGGTAACCGGCAGTGAAGCCGATGCCATCAAAGTCGAATATGAGGTCGGCCTGGACCTGGCACGTGAAATCAGACAGCAATTGGGACGTAGCCAGGAACCACAGACCGACCAAATGTTGAACGAAATAGGCAATCGCCTGGCTGACCGTGTCGCCAACAAGTCTCGTAGATTCAGTTTTGAAACCGTCAAAGGCTCCGAGCCAAATGCCTTTGCTTTGCCGGGCGGTTTCATCTTTGTGACCCAATCGCTGGTTGAATTGTGCCGGTACGATCAGAACGAGATCGCATGCATCCTCGGTCACGAGATGGCTCACGTCATCCGGGGACACGCGATGAACCGTATCGTCAGCAATTCGGCAATTGCCGTAGCATCCAGGGCAGCACCGATTCGCGGGGTCCTTTCCGGCTGGCTGCGCAAGGTCGGAGTGCAATTCCTTGAGAGCGCTTATTCAAAGGATCTGGAATCCGAAGCGGACCGGCTCGGAGTGCATCTGGTCGCCGCGGCAGGTTATGAACCTGGCGCCTGCGTGCAATTATTTTCGCGATTAGCCAAACTAAAATCATCTCCCGGCCAATTTGATCTCGGCAGTTATTTTTCCTCGCACCCACCTTTTAATGTCCGTATCGAAAATATCAAACTTCAACTGCGCAAGTATCAGCAACAAGCTCAGCAGTAGATCCATAGTCGAGGTGCGTTTGCGAAGCCAACAAATCCTCCGGAGTGAGTTGATCCACGTTGCCGAGCTGCTTATGAACATTCCGGACCCACATGGCCAATGCATTGACAACCTCGGTATCGAAATCGTATCCGGATGAATCGGTCAATATCTCGATCGCTTCGGCAATGGACCGCGAATTATGATACGACCTATCTGAAATAAGTGCATCAAACGTATCAGCTACAGTCAAAATGCGAGCGCCAACAGGTATGAAAGTACTCAAAAGACCATCCGGATATCCCTGGCCGTTCCATTTCTCATGATGGGATCGAATAATGACAACCTCTTGTTTCAGAAAGCTCATCTTGTCAAGAATGCGAACCGCGATGAGCGGATGTTGCTCGATGATTTTGCGCTCACGGGGCGTCAATCTGCCAGGTTTGGATAGAATTGCATCCGGAATCCCGATATTTCCGATATCGTGAATCATGGCAGCACGGCGAAGAACATCCAACTGTTTGGGGGGAATTTCCATCATCCCGGCAATACCGACGGCATAATGCATAACGCTTTCGGAATGTTTCTTCGCATAAGGATCTTTAGCCTCAAGGGCCTGGACCAAACCCCAGATGCTTTGAATAAACATCTTTTCGGCCTGTACCGACAGGCCGGCAACACGTCTTTTGAGATTCTTAATCCTTTCAAACTCAATGTCGCCCGCCTTGAGAACCTTTGACATTTTTTTATTCCAGAGCTTGACACAGTTTCGGCCGGCACTCTTGGCTTCGTACAGAGCCAAGTCCGCCCTGCGAATCACGTCGCTGGAAGAGTCGCTGAAATCGGGCATGCTTTGCGCAACCCCGCAACTAATCGTCATCGAGACATTTTCCTGAACCTCTATTTGCTGGACTTTGGCTCGAATCCTCTCTATGAATGTGAGAGCATCGTTTGCTTCGGTTTCAGGCATCAGGAATACAAACTCGTCACCACCATAGCGGGCGAGTACATCCGGGATTCTCTTCTGGCTTTTCATACATTCGGCGAGTTTTTTGAGCGCATCGTCACCTGTTGCATGACCAAATACATCGTTAATAGTCTTGAAATTGTCAAGGTCTAAGATTGCAACGGAGAACGGACGTTTGTACCTTTTGGAACGGGCGCATTCGGTTTCGAGCTTATCTTCGAGAAGTCTCCTTGAACCGACACCTGTCAGCGCATCGGTCAGTGATGTGAGCCTTGCCTGATGATAAAGACTGGCGTTGGTCAGATGAGATGTCAGAATTTCACGTGTGAGCTTCGCTTTATAGGAAGTCAACTCCCTGTTGACAATGCTGCTGTGAGCCAATCCGCACATGCATAAATAACCGGACAATTGTTCTTTGGAGTCTTCTTTTTTTAGACCTGAGATCGACAGCGGAATCACCATACGTGGTCTTTGCGCGCCGGCCTTCCGGCACTCATCCGGAATGCTGTCACAGTAAAAATCGTTTTCGCCGACTAATTCGCTGCCGTCGACCGGACGCCGGATGTGTTCTTTGTTGCACAAACACGCGGTATCACTTGCTACGACCGGGGGCTTGTCACTAACCTCACGAAAACCGGATGATTTACCCCAAAGACACAGCAGACACCGGGTGGCTTGAAAAAGCTTGGGCACTTCTTCGGTGATCGTATCTGCCGCTTCACTGAGTTCTATGCTCTTAAGGCAATTGGCGAGCATCGCAACATCTTCAGCCGCCGCTCTGTCTTCAAGGAGTTGTTGTCCCATCAAATCGCGAGCCGAGAGGATTCCGACAACCACGCCATTGTCAATTACGGGAAGATGACGAATATGATGAGCGGCCATAATCTCCCTCGCCTGACCGGCAGGAATCCCAATAGAGCAGGAAACAACGTGCGGAGTCATAATCTCCGTGATCGTGGCCTTCTCAAGGTCCATCGAAGATGCAACCGCCCGGCTGACAATGTCACGCTCTGTGACGATACCTGCAAATTTCCCGCTGTGTTCATTCACTATCAGACAGCCTATCTGGTTGCCGGACATAATGTCCACGGCCGACTTGACCGTGGTCTCGCGAGTGACAACTACGATTGATGCGGGGCGTTCGATAATTTCTTCCATATTCCGGTCCTTTACATGATTTGTCAATCGTTTCGGGCTCTCCAGCCCCAAACATCCGTTAAAACTCATCGGGAAAAAGTATCGGCATTAATCATCGCTCACTTCTGGTATTTCTGTGACACTCAGGGCCATAAAGTCGAGAGAAAGTTATTGACGGTCAGGTATATACCGCTTTGCCCTGCGAAATGCTTCAGATGATATTTGTCTTTAAGTCATCGCAAGGCGATGTCGATACTATTACTATGAAACATCAGGACCCGATAATTACGGCGATTAGTGAGCAGATTGGCGACCAGAAGGTTCTCCAGGCCGTCATTGACAAGCATGCGGAGACCGGACAGCCTCTAATGAGCATTCTTCGAGAAGAAAATTTTCTCGAAGAAGAACAGGTTGCCAGGATAATTGCGGCCGGCAATGGCATAGAGTTCATAGACCTTTCAGCAGACATAGTTGATCCGATCGCCGCTCATATGGTGACGTCGGAATTTGCGAACCAGCACACTTTGATTCCGGTGACAAGAACCGATAACAAGCTGCGGGTCGCGATGAGCGAGCCTTTGAATCTTGTTGTAAGGGACCAAATAGAAATTCGAACCGGTTGCAACGTCGTACCTCTGGCCGCGACATCGAATGCAATCAGACAAGCAGTCAGATACCATTTCAACGTGCAAAACGCTACGCGCCAAGCCATCGCCTCAATGCGGCTAAAGCAGGATGCCGACGAGCTTAACAAAGCAGAGCCTGCCGATAAACCATCACAAGTCTCGGACGATCCTGTCACCAGACTTGTCTGGTCGATCATCACCGGTGCAATCGACACCAAGGCAAGCGATATTCATATCGAACCTGCCATACCGGACATGAGGGTCCGCTATCGCATCGACGGGCTGCTTCGCGATACAATCGACGTGCCGGCATCAGTTCAGCAGGAAGTTATTTCACATATTAAGATTCTGGCTGATATGGATATATCAGAGCGGCGTCTCGGCCAGGACGGGCACATCGCGATGGCGCACGACGGGCACGATTACGACCTGAGGGTCTCGTCGCTGCCCGCTGTCGGCGGCGAAAAGATTGTCATCAGAATTCTCGACAAAAGTGCGAAGCAATGGTCCATAGATACAATAGTAACTTGCCCCGATGACCGTCAGAAATTCAAGTCACTCGTAAAAAATCCTTACGGCATGCTTTTGCTTACCGGCCCGACCGGAAGCGGCAAGACCACCACGCTGTATTCCATTCTTCAATTGCTCAATACTCCTCAGCGAAATATCGTGACTGTCGAGGACCCCGTCGAGTATCGTCTCGACGGCATAACCCAGGTTCAGGTTAAACCTGGCGTCGGAAGGACTTTCGCCTCTGCTCTGCGAAGCATATTACGACAGGACCCGGACATCATCCTCATCGGTGAAATTCGAGACGAGGAAACCGCCGAAATCGCCGTCAGTGCGGCTCTTACCGGCCACCTTGTCTTAAGCACTTTACACACGAACGACGCCGCGGGGGCAATTTCACGTCTGATAAACCTCGGGATACCGACATTTCTCGTTGCCTCGGCGCTTCTCGGAACAGTGGCTCAGAGATTGATCAGAACCACCTGCCGGTCGTGCAAAGAACCATATTCGCCCTCGTCAGAGTTTCTTGAGCTCGTCAAAGACGAATTCGATGCTTCCGATAACGGCCAGACAATTCAGTTGTATCGCGGCGCCGGTTGTGATGATTGCGACCAAACCGGATACCGTGGCCGTAAAGCAATATACGAAATATTGTGTGTCTCACATAAAATTCGCAAAATGATAATCAATGCTGACAACGACGACAACATAAAGCAGCAGGCAATTGCCGAAGGGATGAAAACGTTGCGAAAAGACGGCATTGAACAGGTTGTTAACGGTACAACAACTCTCGAAGAATTACAACGCCTCGTTGATATGGAGGCTGAATAATGGCAGCGTATGAGTACACGGCGACAGACGAAAATGGAAATAAATTCTCCGGCGTTTACGACGGGATCAATAGCGTTACGGCACTCCGCAGAGACCTCGCCAAGATGGGCGATACATTACTCACAGCCAGACGTAAAAAATCCGATAACCTTAAGCGGGTAAGAATATCCCAGGATGAGATTGTCACTTTCACCTACAAGCTTGCAGAAATGTGCTCTGCAGGACTGCTAATCAACAGATGTCTCGAAACGCTTGAGGAACAAACCGAGAATCGTTCGTTCAGGGGCTTAATTTCAGACATCAGGCAAAGCATCGCAACCGGATCAACACTAAGGGATGCCTTCGGCAAACACAGCAATATATTCTCAAATTTCTTTCTCGGCATGCTTGAAGCAGGCGAAAGCAGCGGCAAACTCGCAGAGACACTCAAAGCCAGCGCAGTCTACCTGGAAAAACGAGCCGACTTCAGGCACAAGGTAAAGTCAGCTTTTGCTTACCCTATAATCGTAGGCATCATGTGTTTTGTTGTAATTGCTTTTCTGGTAATCTTCGTGATTCCGGTATTTTCAAAAATGTACCGGCAAATGCACGTACCATTGCCGGGACCTACTCAGGCTTTAATCAATTTGAGCGTCCAGGTCAGAGAGGGCTGGTGGGTGTTACTGCTGATCTTAATAGCAACGGTATTTCTGTTAAAACTGTTATGGAAAAAAGCACATCTTAAAGCCAGATGGGATGCGTTCAAACTGAGTATACCGGTTCTGGCAAAATTTAACAGGTTGGTGATTGCCTCCGGGTTTATCCGGACCTTCGCCATGCTGGTTTCGGCCGGCGTCTCATTGGTTAAGGCCCTGGAGGTTGCAAGTGCGGTCGTCGATAACGCAAAGATAACCGAAATAACCGGCCGGCTGCAGAAATCAATACAGACGGGCAATACTGTTGCAGATTCTCTGAAAAACTGTGATATTTTTCCGCCGGTCATCATCCAGTTAGCAGCTTCCGGAGAAGAAACAGGAACATTATCGGAAATGCTGAACAAAGGCGCAGATTTCCTTGACAAGGATATTGACCGAATTCTCAAAGGCCTGCTGGTAAAAATCGAACCTGCATTGACGGTTACAATGGGTCTAATCGTCGGTTTTATACTTATCAGCGTGTATTTACCTATGTTTGACTACATGACTCATCTTAAATAATGTAGAACTTTTTACCACAAAGCGCAAAAGTGCCCTGCCCATTATACCGAAAGTATAAAAGTATAACTGTTTCGCTTATAACCAAAAATGTTACTGAGGTGGGGGAATCTAAAGTAGGAGCAAAAAATGCGTTACAAAAGAGGCGTCACATTAATCGAACTGTTAATTGTGGTACTGATTCTTGGCGCGCTTGCTGCAATTGCGATTCCGAGGCTATCCCAAAGTGCCGATACTGCCAAGTCAAACAGTTGCAAAACCAACATTGACATAATAAACTCTCAGATCGAATTGTACGCGGCCGAAAACGACGGTACCTATCCGGCCAATCTGGAGGTGATAACCGACTCTACCACATATTTCCCAGACGGCCCACCCCAGTGCCCTGTAATCGACGCGAACTACCCCAGTGCCCTGGTCAACAATAGAGTTGACGACAGCTCGCATAGCCATTAGGCAAAAGCAGGTTGCTGAAATACCCAATTGGCTTTCTGAAAGTTTAACAACCAAGGATGGCTGTAGGGTGTGCACCGCACACCATTTTCAAAGTTGGTGGGCAATGCCCACCCTACGCCATCCTTGTTCCTTATAACCGGTTGGTAACAACAATGGCAAAGAAAAGAACTGCTTATAGCCTGATCGAACTGGTTATTATCGTAATGTTCATCGGCATCATTGCAGCGATTGCCGTGCCGCGACTCAATTTCTCCACCACCTCCAGGCAGAAAGCTGACACCATCGCCAGGAAAATCGTTACCGACTTTCGCCGCACTCGCAGCCTTGCCATTTCCGATGCCGCCAATAATACGGCCGGCTTTGCACTCAATATGACCGGCTCTTCACCACACAGCGGCTACGAAATAAAAAATCTTGACACATCAGGAACGGTTGATTCTCACACCATCGATTCGGATATTAGCTGTACCGGCGGGGCCACGTTTCAATTCGGCCCATTGGGAAATCTCAAGGCCGGAAGTGATACACAGCTCACGGTCTCCGCTTCGGGAAAAACCTTCACGATCACGATAACCGCCGCGACGGGCATGGCAAAATGCACGGAGAACTAAAATCAAAAATCGGAAATCGAAAACCGCAAATCGCTTTGCCGGATTTACTCTCACCGAGGTTGTAATCGCTTCGGCATTGCTGATTATAGCAATGGTCCCGATTCTCAAAGGCCTGACCAGCGCCCATCTGGGCACGGTAATTATCGAGCGAAAAAGCCGTAGTCTAATCCTTGCCCAAGCCAAGCTCGATGAAATAAAAGCACGCTCGGTCTATCATTACAGCAATTCATTCGCGGAAACAAACACCTCTCTCGACGGCTCATACCTGGGTAGTGTAACGGATGTATCCGCAGGTTCCAACCTGAGAACGATAACGGTCTCGGTTGGCTTCGATCTCGATGGCGATAGCATTCTCGATTCCGACGAGATCGAAATGATTATGTCAACTTACGTCGCAAAAAGATGGGGCACCTAAACAAGTTATAGGACATCACAATTAAATTTAAGATTTTCGATTTACGATTTACGATTTGAAAATCGGCGATCGGCAATCGGCAATCGGCAATCGGCAATATTATAGGGCTACATACCGCTGTTTATCCCAATGTTCTTGTGGCGGTATTCTATGAGCTACAATACACAACTTCTTGTAACAAACCCCTCATTTTATGCCGAAGATACCCACGGTAACTGCATGGATTATGCGCTTAAAAATGATGTACGAAAACAACAGAAAATTCTTTGGCGTTCAGAGTTATTTCGCGCTGCGTGCTACGTGCTGCGTACCGCAGAACGCGGAACGCGGAACGCAGAACGAGAAGGGTCTAACGCTCGTAGAGATGATAATCGCCCTGGCGATGATGGGGATAGTCTTTGCCGCCATTATGCCGCTATTCGGGCAGATACGAAATAGCTGGGACTCCAAACAGGCAGCCGCCGAGACTTTACAGAACGGCAGAATCCTGGTCGACCATTTGAACCGCACCCTCTCGAAGGCCGTCCGAATTACCGCCGTCAGCAACTCCTCGCAAACCAATGGCTACATCGAATTCGAAGACAATGATGCGAACGACCTCAGATATGATGTTAACAGCACCACCGACTACGTCGAATTTGGCTACGTTGGCGAGCTTTACGATCTGGCCGGTCCGGTCAACAAATTGCAGTTCACCTGCTACGATGCCAATGATTTGGACACGGCCTTAGACGTATCTACTGCAGATATCAATGATATTCGCTTCGTCAAGGTCGAAACTACGCTGACCAATTCACGCTCAGCAAGTCAGAATAAAACGCTGTATGCCTCTGCATATCTCCGTACAAACGGCAGCCAGGAAGGATTCACCAAAGGAACCCCGTTTGAGTATAATACTTCCTTAGGAGAAAATCCCGCCGTTGTGCAAATAGACTCGACCCACTATCTCTGCGCTTATTCCGGGCCTGGGGATGACGGCTGGGCGGTTGTGTTGACTGTGGATACTGACACGCTGGACATTAGCAGCGAGATACCTTTTGAATACGACGCAACAAACGGCCTGACTCCGGCTTTGTCACAAATAGACTCGACCCACTATCTCTGCGCATATTCCGGGCCTGGGAATGACGGCTGGGCGGTCGTACTGACTGTGAACACCGGCACGTGGGGCATTACCAGTGAAACGCCTTTTGAATTTGACACGAACAAGGCAACTGGCCCCGCGCTAGCGAAGATAGACGGCAGTCATTATCTTTGCGTGTACACCGACAAGTTCTCTGACGGCCAGGCGGTAGTCCTGACAGTTAACACCGGCACGTGGGATATTACGATGGAAACTCCTCTGGAATATGACACGGATAATGCAGAGACTCCCGCGCTGGCAAAGATAAACGGCAGTCATTATCTTTGCGTGTACACCGACAAATTCTCTGACGGCCAGGCGGTAGTCCTGACGGTTAATACAAGCACATGGGATATTACGAAGGAAACTCCTCTGGAATACGACACGACGAATGGTGAGACTCCGGCTTTGCTACAAATAGATACGACCCACTACCTATGTGCTTATGATGGTCCTGGTAGTGACGGTTGGGCCGTTGTTCTAACAGTAAATACCAGCGACTGGTCCATCTCCAAGCAAACCGCTTTTGAGTATGACGGCACATCAGGATTGACCCCCGATTTAGCACAGATTGATCCAAACAATTATCTTTGTGCTTACGTAGGACCAGCTTCTGCCGGCTATGCCGCCATACTAACCGTCGACCCGGATAACTGGACGATTACAAGCGGAGCAGCTTTTGAGTATGAAAGTACAGGAGCAAAAACTCCCAATTTAGCGCAGATAAATCCAAACGACTATCTCTGTGCCTATACCGGCGC
>DAOVMB010000294.1 GCA_030630905.1 Sedimentisphaerales bacterium | reverse complement strand
GCTAAAGCCGCAGGCAGAATCATGGCCTCGCCAAGAGCAAAGAACCTTGCCGCGGATCTCGGCGTGGATTTAGCGAAAGTAACGGGCCCTGGGCCGGCGGGCAAGATTACCGAGCAGGACGTCCAAAAAGAGGCTGCCGCAAAATCTACCGAGCCATCTGCCCCGGCAGAAGCTAAAGCCGGCCAAACCATACCAGTTAACAGGCTCCAGAGAATCACGGCGGAAAAAATGCTCAAATCCAAGCAGGAAATTCCGTGCTTCTACCTGACCGTGAAAGTGGATGTCACCGATCTGGTCGAGCTGCGAACCAAACTGAATGAGACCGGCGGCGTAAAGCTCTCTTACAACGATTTTCTCCTGAAGGCGGTCTCTATGGGACTGGAAAAATATCCGATTATGACCGGCCAGCTCGCCGGCGAAGCAATCCGGTTGGCAGAAACAATCGGCATCGGCCTTGCGATATCCGTTCCCGACGGACTGGTCGCACCGATTGTTAAGGATGTCAATAAAAAGGACATCCGGCAGATCGCACTGGACAGCCAGGCCCTGATCGAGAGGGCACGCAGCAACAAATTAGCCCCGACAGATGTCGAAGGCGGCTGCATTACCGTCAGCAACCTCGGAGCGTTCGGGATCGACAATTTCATTCCTATTGTCGTCCCCGGCCAGTGCAGCATATTAGGTATCGGCCGGATAACCGATACCTGCGTGCCCGACAACGGCAACATCATGGTCCGCAAGCTGATGAACATGACCCTGTCCGTTGACCACAAAGTCGCCAACGGCGCCTACGCCGCCCAGTTCCTCGACTTCACAAGAAAAATGCTGGAAGACACATCCATGTTTGTACTTAAGTCCTGAATGCTGAACTTTGTAGAAGGTAGGAAGGAGCGTTTGACATGGCTCAGAAAGTTGAAGCGAAACATCTGCCGAATATAGGGAAGGCAACGCCAAAGGTTCCGGTGATTGGGATTTTTGCAACGAGCGATCCTCGGATTGACCAAGCCAGTCGGACTCGTTGTCAGAATATTGCAAAGATGGCGGCTGATACTATCAGCGGGTCTGTGGTTATGCCGGATAAGACGCCGGTGCCAGTTGTCTATTCAACCGTGCTGGTTGACGGCGAGGCGCAGGCGGACATCGTAGCCCAGCAGTTCCGCAAAGCAGGCGTGGACATTCTTGTATGCGTGCCGGATACGTGGGCGTTTCCCCAGCTTACGGCTATTTCGCTGCTCCAGCAATTTCCGTCCAATACACCTATAAACATTACCTGTGGCAACAGCGGCCCGAAGCCGGGCGTGGTCTATGCCCACGCGCTAAACGGAGCTTTGGCTCAGTATGGTCGCATGGCGGCTCTGAACGTCGGCACTTGGCCGGACACCGGTGACAATCCCAAAATGACCGACGAAACGGCGAAATATCTTATCGACTGGTGTTATGCCGCCGTGACCACAGTCGCTCTTCGAGGCCGCAGAGTTGTCGTACTCGGCCATGATTCGATGGGAATGGAAACCGCTTTGGCACACATTATACCAACGAGGAACACATTTGGCCTGGAAATCACTCGCCTGGATATGAAACTTTTGGCCGACATGCTCAAGAAAAAGGCGTACAACGAAAAGGAACTCAAGACATTACGAAGTTGGATTAATAGGCACGTTGGTAAGAGACTTGAGCTTCATGATGAAGCGGACAACGAAAGGTTCAACCAGTCACTTGCGATGTATCTGATAGTGCGAGACCTGATGGCGGATTTGAATGCCGTAGGCGGAGGATTTATGAGTCAGTTGGAATGGGGCAGCGACTTGCGGGGAATCCCCCTGCCGGTCGCCGATGTGATGGAGAGCCTGTTCAACTCGACATTCGACCACAACGGGCGAAAAGCCCCCCTGCCGTACGCTACCGAAGCCGATGTGCAGGGACTTATGACGATGCTTTTTATGACATATCTGTCCGGCGGAAATCCGCCCCTGTTCATGGACTTTAGAAAGGTCTGGGAAGCGTGGGAAATCAAAGAATTAGCTAAGAAAATCGGAGTCAAGTCGCTCGATAAGAAGGCCGACTGGTACAACAAGGGCCTTGTGGACGGCGACAACTCCGGCAGCGCTTCGTTCGATTGGGCACAAAAGCCCGGAGCATCCATCAAGAAAATTATGGATAGCATTTCCCTGCCTTTGGCCGAGGATAACTACTTCCCCGGCGGCGGTAACTCGGTTAACTTTATGACTCCGGCGGGAATCGAAGGTGTCGCCGCCCGGTGTGCCTACAGCAATCCGACCGGACTGTTCAGTATGATCTGGGACGAGGCGCACACTACCGAGGTGCCGGCAAAACTCGCCAAGGCAATGTGCGAACTGACGACGCCTATATGGCCGCACACGTTTGTCGTACCGAAATACGCAAGCATGGTCGAGTACAAGCAATATCCGCCGGCCAATCATTTTCACATGACCTGGGAGCTGCCTGTTGCACGATTGCAGCACTGGATGGACTTGACCGGGGTACTGAGTGTTACGCCCTGGGCGGCCCGGCCGAAGTTTATCGAAGGCGTTGACAGGCCGCAGCCGCTGGTTCACCTGATAAACGGCGGAGAGGACGCCTTCAAACTGCTGCCGGTTCGCGGGTAAACGGTCCGAGAAGAGTTGCCGCTCCATTACGGTCGTAGCTCTGTAACGACAAAATTGTCTTGGTTCAATCCCGGGTGGCAGCCTCAAGCGCAGCTTGGGGATGGCAAAGCTCCAAAAGCAACGCCACCATCCCCAAATCCTTTGGATTTGAGGCTGCCACACGCTATGGAGTCTCAAATCAATGTTACCCAGAATCTGACTTATTTGAACCAGGCGACAAAATTGTATTTTCTTGCAATGAGTCTACAAATTTGTTATTTTGCTGTTATCATGTATTCTTGACGAAAGGTTAGCTATGAAAACGAGACTTGCTAAAGAAGTAGAGCTTTTAAGCGATATATCCAAGGCCCTTGCCGAATCGCTTGACCTCGAAGAGACGTTGATGTCCATACTGAAGTCTTTCGATACTCACCTTAAGCTCAGGCGGGGAACAATTACCCTGCTGGACCCGGATACTGAGACGATAAATGTCAGGTTGGCACATGGACTAAGCAAGAAATCGCAGAGCATGGCCAGCTACAAGGTTGGCGAAGGCATTACAGGGCTCGTCGTCCAGAACGGCAAAGAAATTATCGTGCCGGACATCTCCAAAGATCCGCGATTCCTGCATAAAACAAGGTCACGAAAGCAGGAAAAGGGCAAACGGATTGCTTTTTTCTGCGTTCCAATCAAGCTGGAGGGTAAAACAATCGGTGCGCTAAGTGTCGATAAGCAGGCCGATCCGAAAAATGACTTTGACGCCAACGTCAGGCTGCTTAACGTAATAGCCACGATGGTGGCTCAGGCGGTCAAGCTTAACAAGCTTGTAAAATCAGAGCGAAGGCAGCTCAGCGAAGAAAATGTGCGTCTGCGACGGGAGTTGAAAAATCACTTCAATATACACAACATGGTTGGCACAAGTAACGCAATGAAAGAAGTTTATCGGCTTATTGAGCAGGTATCCAACAGTAATGCAACGGTTCTTCTTCGTGGTGAAAGCGGTACAGGCAAAGACCTCGTTGCTCACGCGATTCATTACAATAGTCTTCGGACTGATAAACCTTTTGTTAAGGTAAATTGTACCGCCTTGCCTGACACGCTGCTGGAAAGCGAACTTTTCGGGCATGAAAAGGGAGCGTTTACCGGAGCCTCAGAAAGAAAACTGGGCAGGTTCGAAAGAGCACATGGCGGCACAATATTTCTCGACGAGATCGGCGATTTCTCGCTGAATCTGCAGGTTAAGCTGCTGCGAATCATCCAGTTTAAGGAGTTCGAAAGGGTTGGCGGCCTGGAAACGATAAAAACAAATGTCAGAATAGTCGTTGCGACTCATAAGAATCTCGAAGAGCAGATAAAGGAAGGCATGTTTCGCGAAGATCTGTACTACCGAATCAACGTGTTTCCTATCTACATGCCGCCGCTGCGGGACCGCAAAGATGATATCATGCTGCTGGCGGACTACTTCCTCGAAAAAATAGCCGCCGAGAACAATAAGGACATTTCCCGTATTTCCACGCCTGCGATTGAGATGCTTACAAGATACCACTGGCCGGGCAACATAAGAGAACTGGAAAACTGCATCGAGAGGGCAGTTTTGCTATGCAATGACGATGTCATACGCTCCGAGCATCTGCCGCCCTCGCTACAAATGATAAAGAAGGATGAAGCTGTAGCCAAGCGTTCACTGACCGAGATCATCGAGAATAAGGAACGGGAGCTTATAGTTGACGCCCTTAAAAAATTCGACGGCCAACAGAGAAAAACCGCAGGAGAACTGGGGATAAGCGAACGCGTTTTAGGCTATAAAATCAAGAAATACAACATCAATCCAAGATACATCT
>DAOVMB010000132.1 GCA_030630905.1 Sedimentisphaerales bacterium | reverse complement strand
GGGCTAAATAAGTCACGCATTACGCGTCTCGGCGGGTTTGTGCAGTTCAAAAGCTCCACAAATGGCCTTAAGGGCTTTCTCGGCCTGGTCCTCGTCCACAGAGCAACTGATACGAATTTCACTGGTCGTTATGGAATCGATATTGACCTTAGCTTCTGCAAGGGCCTCGAACATCTTCTCAGCGACGCCGTAATGGCTTCGCATCCCGACGCCGACGACAGAAACCTCGGCAATATCCTTGCGAACGAAAACGCTCCGGCAATTGATATCGCCTTTGATTTGCTCCACAGCTTCCTTGGCGGCGACCAAATCCGAAATACTAATCATAAACGACAGGTTTGCCTTATCCGAACTGACTTCCGTCTGAACGATGTCATGGACAACCACTTTGGCCTTCGCAAGGTGAGCGAAGACCCTTGCGGCATTACCCGGTACGTTGTCAACGCCTACAAGGCTGATTTTGGCCATATCTCTCTGGATTGTCGCGCCCGAAACTACTACACCTTCCATCTGTGGCACCTCATGAGTAATTATTGTCCCCTCTATATCTTCACTACTGCTTCTTACGTGAATTGTCACATCATATTTCTTGCCGAACTCTATGGCCCGAGGATGCATGACGCCGGCTCCGAGGCTGGCCATCTCGAGCATCTCGTCGTAGCTGATTTGTTTCATCTTGACGGCATCTTTGTATATTCTCGGGTCCGCTGTATAGATACCATCTACGTCGGTATAAATTTCGCAAAGTTTGGCTCCCAGAATTGCAGCCAGGGCAACTCCGGTCGTATCCGAGCCGCCTCGGCCGAGAGTGGTAATATTCTCATGCTCATCGATGCCCTGAAAGCCTGCAACAATTACAATCTTACCCAACTCCAACTGCCTGCGAATTCGCTTGCCGTCGATACTGACGATCCGTGCCTTTGTGTGGACGCTATCGGTCATCATTCGGATTTGGCTGCCCGTAAAGCTAATGGCGTCGCAGCCCATCGCATCCAGCGCCATGGCGAAGAGCGAAACCGATTGCTGCTCACCAGTACTGAGCAGTTGGTCCATTTCGCGTTTCGGCGGATTCGGATTCAGTTCGAGAGCGTCCGCAACGAGCTGATCGGTTTGTTTGCCGCGGGCCGATGCCACTACTACCACACCAAAACCTTTCTCTGCTGTTTTAATGACTCGCTTAGCAGCCTGGCGAATTTTTTCCGCATCAGCCACCGATGTGCCGCCAAACTTTTGTATAATAATTTCCATAATTAACCTGTTACTATGTATCCTTTTATATCAGTCTAATAGATTTGGCTTGGACGGTCAATAGACTTTAGCTTTTTAGGAAATACTCCATCAGCTCAAAGCCGTTATCTATTCTGAATCCCGATTTGGCGGCATTCGTCTCGCCGAATGTGGTATGCAGGATGCCGCTGACGCTGTCGCCCGCCATTGCAAACGGCACCGGCTCGGCTGAGTGAGCACAGGTTCGGACCGGGGTCGGATGATCCGGCATGACGAGTATCCGCCAACTTTCATGTTTCTGCAGGGCCTCAAGCACAGGCCCGACAATATGTTTATCGACCTGCTCGATAGCCTTTTTCTTCATCTCGACATTGCCACTGTGAGATGCCTCATCAGGCGCCTCTATATGGACAAAAACGATGTCATACTCATCAAGCGCCTCGATTGCGGCAGAAGCCTTGCCCTGATAGTTCGTATCGATAAAACCGGTAGCGCCAGGCACATCAATCAAGTCGAAGCCGATCAATTTTGCCAAACCTCTCACGAGGTCCACGGCGGTGATAGCAGCGCCCTTGATTCCAAAGCGCTTCCGGAACCGTTCCAGTTGGGCTTTTTTGCCCTGTCCCCAAAGCCAAATAGAGCTGACCTGATTTTCTCCGAGGTCTCTTCGAACTTTGTTAATGTCATGATTGGTGAAAAGCTGTTGTGAACGAGCCATCAAGTCGATCAGAAGTTCGGCGCCTTTGCCGCGGGGCAAGATCTTATCTATCGCCTTACCGATATAATCATGAGGAGGATATGTCTGAACATCGAAATTGATACCTTTGAAAACCAACAAGTGTCTGTAGCTTACACCCGTATGAAAAATAATCTGCTCGTTGCCGAACTGCTCGGCAAGCTCTTTTATTAAATTGCCGGCCTCTACAGTAGAGATATGCCCGGCACTATGGTCTGCCATTTTTCCGTCGGCAATCGTAACTAAATTGCACCTGAAAACCCAGTCTTCCAAAGATAATTTGATATTACGCGCTACCGCCTCGATCGGCGCCCTGCCGGAATAATACCGCAAAGGGTCATAGCCTAATAAACTCATTTGAGCCACATCGCTGCCGGGTTCCATACCATCAGGAACCGTCCGGACAAGACCCTGCCTGCCTAAGGTGCTAATTTTATCCATATAGGGGATTTCAGCAGCTTCAAGGACTGTTTCTCCGGCGAATTGCTCAAGCGGTTCATCCGCTGCGCCGTCAGGAATAATTATTACATATTTTGTAGTCAATCCTTGTCCTCCGGAATGTCTACGATTCTTATACAAACCGGTTTTCCACCAATAACATCAAGTTTTTCCATGTCTTCCAACGCAATGGTGATGTTTTTCTGCATTGTAGGGTGTGTTGCGATTACCACCGGTACAGTATTTTCCGGGCCTTTTCCTTCGTGCTGAATGGCGCCGGAAATGCTTATTTGATGGTCGGCAAGCACCTTGCTCCATTGAGCGATAACACCCGGCCGGTCCTTGCACATTATTCTAATGTAAAACCTGCTTACTATATTATCAATTTTCTCTATAAATGGGGCTGTTTCGCTTCTGGGCCGCAGATTCAATTGACGAAAAGTAGTCGCGGAGTTGCCCAGAGCGACATCAATAATGTCTGCTACAATTGCGCTTGCAGTAGGCATCATTCCAGCACCTCGACCATAATACGTTACCTGTCCAACAGCACTGCCGAATATACTGACAGCATTGAACGGACCTTCTACACGGGCCAATGCGTTATCCCTGGCTATAAAAGAAGGATGCACACGCAGCGAAATCCTGTTTTGTTCGTCTTTCTGCCCAATAGCCAACAATTTCAGACAATAACCCATCTCAGTACCATAACGAATATCACTTATCGAAATGCCCTCAATGCCCTCGACATAGATGTCTTCTAGTGCAATTTCGCATCCGAAAGCTATGGAACCTAAGATAGCCAGTTTGTGGGCACTGTCACCCCCGCTGATATCCAGCGTTGGGTCTGCTTCGGCATAACCTTTTTCCTGTGCTTGAGTTAAGGCCTCGCAAAAATCTTCGTTTTTAGAGGTCATATTCGAGAGGATGTAATTGCAAGTCCCATTTACGATTCCAAACATCGCGGTGATATTATTCGCCGCTAATCCTGTTCGAATGGCGGAGACAACAGGTATTCCCCCTGCACAACTTGCTTCAAAGGCTATACAGCGTCCGTTTTTTTGAGCGACCCTGTAAAGCTCATTACCATATTCAGCCAGAAGAGCTTTATTGGCAGTAACCACATCTTTGCCCGCCTCAAGCATCTTGAGTTGGATATTCCTTGCCATATCTGTCCCGCCGATAGTCTCAACACCTATTTGAATAGTATCATCGCTTAATAATCTATTCAGATCATCGGTGAGGATACCATCAGGCAGTTTTACCGGACGTACAGACATCATGTCTATATCGACAACGCAGGCAAGCTTCAAACGAATACCGGTCCTGACTGCTATTGAATCTGCATTTTCGGCTATGAGCTTTGCAACGCCAGTGCCTACAGTACCAAAACCGACAAGTCCAACTTTTACAATCCGTTCAGCCATAAATAATATTTCCTGTTATTCCCACATCAAGTTCTCGCCCCCAGCCCTTTCTCTCCGGAGGCAAATCCGCCACCATAGAAGCAGGAAGCTACAAAAGAAACCAGATATTCAACTCACGGTTTATCGGGAGCACATTTTCGAAAAAAACGATCCGAATATGGATTTAATAGGAGTAACACGGCACAGTCAAGTAAAAACCGTCAAATCGAAATTACTAACATCATATAAATATTGGGTATTAAAATAGTATTGACTTAACCAATCTAAATATGTTAGAATAGATAAGATAATCTGTTTGAATATTATAAATAATGCAAAAGCAGGACTAACAGAGCCGAAAGTTAGCTTTGCGAATCCCAAGGCATGAGGTGTGTCCGATAATAAAGATAGATGCTTGTAATTAGATAGAAAATGAGTCAGTAATTTCAGTGTCTTTTAATACTCAATGGTGAGATAACGACGATCGTAAAGTTTGAAGGAAGATCACGATAAAAACTTCAACGGAAAATTATAGTTCTATTAAGGTAAAAAGCAAAACGGATACGGCAAAAAAACCAATCGAATTGGCCGACCGTACTCTTTCATGCCGCCATGAGTTAAAATATCACCTCAACGAGTCACAAGCCATAGCGATCGCACAGTTTGTCAAACCATACTTAGAAGTGGACCGGTATTGTAAATTACAGAGAAGCGGTGACTATCCGATCGTGAGTCTTTATTTGGATTCGGAGAATCTGCAACTTTGCCAGGAAAGTTTAAGAGGGCATAAAAACCGCTTTAAGCTGCGTATCCGCAGTTATACCGATGAGCCGGACTATCCTCGCTTTTTTGAAATCAAACGGCGGATAAATACTATTATTAACAAAAGCAGGGCACGAGTTATGGATCGCGACGTACCGACCTTGCTTGCAGGCTTGTCTCTGCCTCCACAAAATTATACTGCCGATATAGACACAATCAACCAGTTCCAATTATATATGAAAAGCATCGCGGCCAAGCCTATAGTGCTTATCCGGTACATGCGTCAGGCATTCGAAGGAAATTCAGAAAATAGAGTAAGGGTAACCTTTGATCGAGAGTTGGCGTATTGCGTTACAAACCGGCCGGAAGTCAGGCTTGGCGGAAGTGGCTGGCAGCGGAATCCCTTCACGTTGGGCGGAGTTATTTTAGAGATCAAGTTTACTGATCGTTACCCTGCATGGCTGAGCCAAATGGCCAGGTATTTCAACTTACAGGCGCGATCAATTTCAAAGTTCGGGTCGTCAATAACAGACTCACGTTTATTAGAGTTTTATGTACCCCAATTAACGTTTTAGTAATTATGGATAGAATGTGGCAAATATTGGAAGGCACTCCCTCGTCCGGGGGACTTTTTACACCTGAGGCAATTCTTTTGTCTCTATTGCTGGCCTTTGTTCTCGGACAAGCTCTGGCCTGGGTTTATTACTTCACTCACAGCGGCATGTCTTATTCAAGGTCGTTTGTGCAATCGCTGATTCTAATCACAGTTGTCGTAGCAATGGTCATGGCTGTCATCGGCACCAGTATCATCACCGCTGTCGGATTAATGGGCGCTTTAGCGATTATACGTTTTCGTAACATCATTAAAGATACGAGGGACATAGCCTTCATTTTTTGCTCACTGGTAGTTGGCATGGCGGCAGGCTCTCAGCGATACGCCGTCGCTATCATCGGGACGGTTATTCTGTGCCTGATAATCATATATCTGTATGTGACAAGTTTCGGAACACATCAACCACATAACGGTTTCTTACGGTTTACTGTTAGAGGCCATATTGGACCCGAAAGCCCGATTCCCACTATCCTCAGACGCTTCTGCGGCAGTTATACCCTCATATCGGCGCAGGACAGCGGCTTCGGCGTCTCCGAAGTTGAATATGCCTATCAGTTGATGATACGAAATGTTGAGGGAAACCAACAAATGTTATCCGAGTTGCAAAAAGTCGAGGGCCTTGAGAACATAAGCCTGACAATGCAGGAAAAGCTGCTGGAGGTTTAGGCTTGATGAAAAGGATAAGTCTTAAAAATTATCCGTTTCGTTTGCGTCTGCACCTCCTTCCTATTCTGGTGTGGTTAGGGGCGGTGGCATGTATAATCGGACTTTTTACCCGCCGCTCACAACGTTTTGAAATTGTCGGCATGGCTCGGAGCCCGGTGGTTCATGTTTCTGTAAACTGCGCAGCCAGGCTTAAAACCGTCCCCGTCAAACTATTCGAAAATGTAAAGAAGGGGCAAACAGTTGCAATCGTCAATACCGTCCTCGATAACGAACAGCCTCGAATCGAATTGCAAACACAATTGGATACGATTTTAGCGGAAATCGAACATCTGTCGGCCCAGTTAGTCCCGACTCAGGAGACCCTGCTGGCCGAGGAGTCTGATCGTGTAATCAGCCGCATCGCGCGTATGAGGACGTTTGACATAGATATCGAAAATGCCAGAATTCAAATCCTGAGTCTGCGGTCACAGATCGCATCCGACCGAATTGTTTTAGATGACCTGGCTATAGAAGCAAAGATTGTCCATAACCTCGTGGAGCAGAAAGCCCTCGCCCCCTACGAACAGGAGAAGGCCCAGGTCCAATACAACGCTCTTGCAAAAAAAGTCGAGGAAAACGAGAATTTGCTTGAGCAGGCCAAGAGCGATTTAGTACAGGCCCGGCAACGACGTGATGAATATGCCAAGAGTCTTCCTTTTAATCCTTCTGTAGATGATGCTCTGGATGTGATACGCAAACAGATAGCTGTCCAGGAACGCCTCATGGACGGGGTGCTTGCTCAGCTTGAGGCACTGAAGGCTCGTGAGAGCTTAGAGTTGAAAGCTCCAATCGATGGTGTGGTAATCCCGGTCCAGCAGCAGGCGAATGAGGCTTTGATGCGCAGACCCGGGGAAAGGATAATGGGACGGCCCGGCGAAGCCGTCACCGCCGGCGAACCTATCATTGCGATAGCCGAAGCCAGGCCCAGTGAAATCGTTGCATATATCG
>DAOVMB010000050.1 GCA_030630905.1 Sedimentisphaerales bacterium | reverse complement strand
TACCAACTCGCCTCGATTTTGTACGGAGGAGAGTTGTTCGGCAGTTGGTCTGAAGCTTTGTATAATTGAATTAATCGGGATAATATAGCGATCGCTGCCGACCGTGACGAAGAGCCCGTCGATTATTGCCAGTGTCAGCGGCATCCGAATCGTAAAAGTGCTTCCTTTACCAGGCTTTGAACTGATTTCAATCTTGCCGTGCAGTGATTCAATGGTCTTTCGAACAACATCCATTCCAACGCCGCGGCCTGATATACTTGTCACTTTTTGAGCTGTTGACAGGCCTGCGTGGAAAATCAATTTAAATATTTCTTCGTCGCTCAACTCCTGACTGGCTTCGACAATGCCGCTATCAATTGCTTTTTTCAATATGCGTTCTTTATCGAGGCCCTTGCCGTCGTCTTCGATTTCGATTACAATATTCCCCGCCTGGTGGAACGCACGCAGCTCGATGCAGCCAGCCGGGTTTTTTCCAGCTTTGGTCCGCTCGTTCGCTGATTCGACCCCATGATCTACGGAGTTGCGTACCATATGCACAAGCGGATCAGCGATTTTATCGACTATACTGCGGTCGAGTTCTGTCTCTTCGCCCACCGTAGTAAAGTTTATTTTTTTATCTGCTTTACGTGATAGGTCGCGAACCAGCCTGGTCATTTTCTGGAAAACACCGGCAATCGGAACCATACGCATTGACATCGATAGTTCCTGCAAATCGCGTACGATTTTGCTCTGATGGGCAACTTTACGACCCAGCTCTTGCTCAGAGGTTAGGTTCGTGTTTACTTCTTCGGCAACCATCAATTGGGCAATCACCAGCTCGCCCGCCATGTTTATCAGGTTGTCAAGGCGGGCGGTGCTTACCTTTATTTTTTCGTCGCCGGAAGAGGTTCTTGATTTTGTGGTGGTATTCGTTATTTCCGACCTGACCTCTATTTCCGGCTTGACCTCTATTTCCGGCCTGACCTCGCCAAGCAAAACCTCGTCCAGCTCTTTGTCCTTTCTGCGACCTTCGGGCGTGTCAAGGAAAGCAGCAGGACTTTTACCTTCTACGGCAGCTTTCAACTTTGCCAACAGATCCGGCAGGTGTTTCTGGGTAGCTAAAGGTTTGCCGGCCTCTATTGATTCCTTCAGTCCGGCAATCATCCTTTTCAACACATCAATTGATTCAAAGACAACGTCGCCATTCGCTTCGGCCAAGATCAACTCACCTTTGCGAGCATCGTCGAGCAGATTTTCCGCTGAATGTGCCAACGAACCTATTTCACCCAAGTTTAAGAAGCCTGCCATTCCTTTTATGGTATGAAATGCCCGAAATATCTGGTTTAGTACCTCATTGTCACCCGGCTTATTCTCAAGTTCGAGCAATCCAGCTTCAGCGGACTCAATGTGCTCGTTAGCTTCAGCAATAAAGTCCAGCACCAGTGGCACATCTTCTTCGACAATAACGGTGGCTTCCTGCGGCGCAGTCTCAATAGTCGCTTCAGAATCCTGCTCAGCATGCTCGAAATCGGGTTCTTCCCCAGCCTGGCTAACTTGATCGACCAGGCTCTGAAGGGTTAAAACCGCCTGTGAAATTGTTTCGATCGACCGGGCGGTGTCCTCGGCTTCCTGCTGCAGCATTTCCTGTAGCACCACAACTGAATTGGAAGTTACGCCCTTGGCCTGCTCCAGCAACTCAGCAGGGCCCTCACTTATCTCGGCGATGGACTGGCCAATTTGGTCAAGGATTTCCTGCAGGTTCTCGACCTCAGAGAGATCCGCCGGGCTTAGCGTGTTTATCGCCAAAGACGCTTGCTCTGTGAGTTTAATAAGTTTATCGCCGTTTTGCATTTCGTACTTTCTTTCCAACTCAAGAATCCAATTGTATCAATGGTGGCGCCTGAAGAGTCTTACCCACCGTAGAAATATTGGGATCGGTGTTTAGCAAAACTTTGAAGATGTCAAATACAGTTACTAATCCCTGTACTTTGCCCCCTCGGTCCACTACGGGTAAACATCGCCCGCCGAACTGAGACATATTTTCTATTATAGTCATAAGTGGTGTCTCCGGTTTTATTGTGTGAACAGGTCTGCTCATCATCCATTTGACCTTGATGTGGAGCGTAGCATCATCCAGTGGTCGGCGCCACTTCGCAAATATAGGTCGCAGGTAAGGACTGATTGCTTCTGCCATATTAGACTTGGATACAATACCTTCCAGCACACCGTCTGTACCTATCATTACATAGCCGACATCTGCCTGCTGCATCTTGGCAAGAGTCTGCTCCACACTATCATCCGGACTACCCCAGACAACTTCTTTTTCCATTATGTCTTTTGCACAGATCGACGAAGATATATGAGCAAGCCGGCCGGGAAGGTCCACCGGCGACTGAGCCATGTTCCTGATTGTTTCGGAAACTGACTGCTCTTTACTCTCGCTCGTCTGTGTTGTCACTGCCGCTTCGGCTTCAACAACATTATCAGCCACACCTGTATCAACATCATCGCTCTTTTGCTCAGCGGCTGCTTCAACAGCAGGGGCTTTTTCCTCAACAGGTTTTTCAGGTTCCGATTCTTCGTTACCATTTTGGGCAGCCGTCTCGGTTTCTCCGGAATCGTCTTTTTCAGCGGTAGCTCCCTGGTTCCCAGTTTGTTCCTCACTTTTTGACTCAGCGGCCGCCTCAGTTCCCGTCTCTTGCACACTTTCTTTTTCATCACTGTCAGTGCCGACCTCTTCTTCAGCCTCCGGTTCGGATTTTTCGGGCTTCGATTCAGATGTTGGCTCAAAGATTGTTTTTGGGAAAATCACACCACATTTAAAAACCGGATAGGAGCCGATAGTCATTTCGTAATGGACAAACACAAGCTCTTCGTCACGAGTTATGCCTATCGTTTTCTCTGAATCATCCCACGGAGTACCGATAAAAGTGTCAGTTTGTCGAAAGTGACCGTGGCCTTCTAATCCTTCACGGAAGACCTTGTCCCAAGATCCAACCAGCAAATTGCCGGCTTCTTTTACAGCATCATTCATACTCTCGACATCTTTAATTGAGCCGCGTTTTATCTCTTCGAGGATTCTGTTCTTCGGCAGCATAACTATCACACCGGAGAGCGTAAATAATCCCCCCTGGTCGAATATCAACTGGAAAGTACCATCCAAAGCACCCTCGGCTTTAACGGAGTTGACGGCAACCAGCTTCTTGAAACGTTTCTTAAGCACCTTGACGGTTTCGACGACTACTTCGTTCGCTGTACACTTCATATCCACGTCGAACATACCGGAGATGTCTTCACAAAAGGCATCGAACGCCTCTGTCGCCAATTCTACGGCCTGTAATTCAACTTCTGTTTGGATTGCTGCCATTTATCGAACCTGCTTGTTGTGTCAGTTATTTGCCTATAGCTTATTTGTCACCTTCTCTGTACAAAAACGAGAACTCAATAATTTCTTCATCCCCGGCGTCGACCTTCACGAATACTTTGCTCATTCGGTTGCCCAAACTACTTGCGAGATTCTGTCCATGGATCACAGTGGGAATCGAAACCAGCAATTCGCCAGTCTCGGTCTGTATCCGAGACTTTACACTGCCCATAACCATGTTAGTTACCTCGCCGAGAGCATCGCAGACTTCCTCTTCGTTGACTTCCTCCGGCGTATCAATACCAAGCATATTCGCCGCGATATTTTTGGCGCAAGGCACACTGCAGCGTATGGCCAGACAACCTTCGATACTATTCGTGAAGGTGATCGAACCTAAGAAAGAATCACCTTCTATTTGCTCATCTGGTTCGGACGGTTCTTCAAGGTCCATGAAGATCATCGTTTCAAAAACTTCTTTTGCCCCTTCTAACAACGCGGCACTAAAACATATTTCATCAATCATCGTTAAATCCTTACTTTATGTTGTAAATCTCGTTTGGCCGTTAATACGCGACTCTAATTCATATACGGAGACAACTTCTCCTGGAATTTCTCCGGAGTGAATGGCTTCGCTATGAAACCGTTAGCTCCATCAGCCATAACACTGTCCATAACATCCTGAGAACTTTCGGTCGATACCATTATGATCTTTGTCTCCGAGCAGCTCGATAGTTCCCGCACCTTCCTGACCACCTCCGTGCCGCTCATCTCCGGCATATTGATATCGCAAAGCATAATGTCCACAGGAGCGGCATTTAACTTCTCAAGGGCCTCGACGCCATTGCCGGCCTCTTCGGTTCGGTCGAACTCCAGGCCCGACATCCGAATGGTTCGCATTATGATTTTTCTCATAGTCGCCGAATCGTCCACTATCATTAATGATTTAGCCATAACAATTCCTCTCTTTCTTGTTACTTATTAATATTATCTTCATCTTCACAAACTCTCATAAGAGTTGTGTAGTCAACCGGAACTCCGCAATCCGGTTCGTATGCCAGTTCGGCTAATTCCTGCCGTTGAGATGTTTCATCCGAACAAAGCTGACCGAATTCATCCCCCTGGGATTTGATTGAATCAATCCTTTTGCCTGACACTGCGGTTTCCAAAGGCAGATACTTGCGAATTACTTTCAACAGTATTTCGCGGTCAATGGGCTTGGCTATGTAATCGCTGCAACCGGCAGAAATGCACTTTTCATCGTCGCCCTTCATAGCATAAGCGGTCAGGGCAACTATTGCTGTTTTCAGTCCCTTTCGCCGCAGAAGTTTTGTGGCCTCATATCCATCCATGTTGGGCATTTGCATGTCCATAAATATCAGGTCGAATTGTTGGCTGAGAGCCTTATCGACCGCCTCTTTTCCATCTTCGGCTATTGTTACTTCCACGCCGAACCGTTCCAGCAGCAGTTTAGTAAGGATTTGGTTGCTTTTACTGTCTTCGGCAACTAAAACACGGCCGGAGAACTTATCCTGCTCTGAGGTGTCCCGTACCTGCTCTAACTCGGTTACACACTTATATTTATCAAACCACGGCAGGGATTTGACATCAACGTTTGCTGGAATCGTAAGCGAAAACACCGAGCCTTTGCCTATCTCGCTGCTTACAGTAAGTTCTCCACCGAGATGATGCGCCAACTTTTTCGTAATAGGTAATCCCAGACCCGTGCCGCTGTATCTGCGAGTGCTGCTGCCGTCAACCTGCATGAATTCATCAAATACTAATCCCTGCTTGTCAGGCGGGATGCCGATTCCTGTATCCTCAATATCAAAACAAATAAATGGTTTGCCGTCGACCTCTTGTAGAGAAACATTTACATACACGTGCCCTTCTTCAGTGAATTTTACCGCATTATTTATAAGATTAATTAAACATTGACGCAACCGAACAGGGTCTGTATGTATTTGGGCAGGCAGCCGTCCGCACTGCAGAATTTCAAACGCGAGTCCTTTTTTCTTTGCCTGCGGTCGCATCAACGATCCGACCACAGCAAATAAATGTTCCAGTGAGCAGTTAACAATCTCAATATCGAATTTGCCTGCCACGATCTTGGAAAAATCCAGAATATCATTTATGAGTTGGAGCAGGTGCTCGGCACTTTCTCGAACGATATCGACGTAATGTCTCTGCTCATCTGTTAGATTTTCATCTTCCAGTATTTGACTAAAACCTATAATGGCATTCATTGGTGTGCGGATTTCGTGGCTCATATTGGCCAGGAATTGACTCTTGGCCAAATAAGCGACAGTCGCTTCCTGAGCGAGATTATTGGCATCCTTAACCGAGGCTTCAAGTTGCAAGTTAAGCTGCTGACGCTCATCCTCGGCCTGCTTGCGCTCGGTAATGTCAACAAAAAGGCCTACAATCATATCTTTATTATCAATCTTCACGGTTTGAGCAGCTATCCAGACAGGGATTCTCCTTCCATCCTTATATTGAACCTCTCCTTCGTAGTCAACAATATGACCTTGTTGGGCGTGGGCAGAAAATTTCTCCTTGTATTTTTCCGCTTCTCCTTCGGGATGGAGTTCTGATTGATGTATCCCAATTATCTCGGCTCGGGTACGTCCAAGGAGCTTCTCAGCTTGCGAATTGCATTCCAGTATCTTTTTGGTGTTTATATCGGCTATGAATATTGCGCCGCCTGCATTTTCAAATATGGTCCTAAACTTGAGATCAGACTGTTTCAGACGTTCTTCCACTCGCTTTCGTGCAACGAGATGCCCAATGGTTGATGCGAAGAGACGCAGCAGTTCACACTGCTGTGTAGTCACAACATCTTTAGTGATTAAGTTGTCCATACTAATATAACCGATGAGGTCCTTGCCATCCCAAATACCAGCGAAGACATGAGAAGCTCGACTGACAACTTCGCCTTTGTAGTTGGTGACCGGCTGCTCGCTTTCGAAAACTAAGGGCTCTTTGCCCAGCAGAATCCTCCCAGAAGGCATATCCAGATCGAGTTTGGTTTTCTTGCTGCGCTCGTCGCAGATGTTTCCGTCTTCATCCACACCGAATGAACCGACTATGGTATTAGGTTCATCGTAGCGAAACCAAATACCCAGGCGGTCAAATCCTAACCGGCTTCGCCCGAGTTCAACTGCTCGGCGACAAAGACTGTCGAAGGACTCTGTTGTGGCCAGTTCGTTGGCGACCTCAATCAAGGCAACAAGCTGTTTTCTAAAACGGTGTTGCAACTTGTCTACTTCCTTGTGCTCTATAACTCTATCATCCACCTTACCAATCCTCGAAAAACTGCAAATCCATAGCACGTAATTCCGGACAGGCCCCAAGATGCCCTCGGAGTACTGCCGGGATTGCCTTACCGCCGACTTTTCCAGACATAATTCCCATTATTATCCGCACCAAATTCCATTTTTTCCCAAAATCCCACGGCTTTATGCCGCACCCTGTCCGCAATGATAGTATCGAACGACTTCTTGAACATCTCGATTGTCTCCCGAGCAAAACCACGCCTCTCGAATTCCGGGAATATGTTTACCGAACAAATCGTCAAGCATTTGCCTTTTATTAGCCCCCTAACCTTGCCAACACGAGTACCGGCACAATCAATATTCATCCAGTCATAGCTCGAATGCTGTTGGTCACGGGCCAGCAAATCAAAAGTCAACTCATCCGGCACAATTCACCTCTGACTACTTAACCTACTTTGTGCCATTTTTAGAGAAGAGCGTATTCGCCTGTTACAATCCTTAAGTAATGGATATCCGTGACCAAAGTAGATTGCCTTTATGTTCTTGCGAGCCAGTCGTATCAATGCACTAACAAAACCATCTTCGTGTGTGCCCTCACACGACTGGATCACAATAGGCGAGTCGCCCGCGAACAGAACTCCTTCGCCCTGGCAATAAAGGCAAATCGAATCGCTGCTGTGGCCCGGCGTATAAATAACCTCGAATATCCCGTCTCCCATTCTCAATGTCTCGCCGTCTTTCAGCAAATGATCCACACCGTCCAACGACGGCGAATAAGCATATACCCTCGGACCGTACGCTTCGCAAATTTGAGGCAAAAGACTTGCGTGATCGTAATGACTGTGCGTCAGAACAACCTGCTCAATTCTCTGTTTGCCTACACCGGTTGAGGCGCTGTTTATTCTTCCGATCACCGACGGATCCCTGCCCACATCCACAAGCGTGTTGACATCGTCAATGGCGTTAAAACCGCCGAGAACAAGAAAAACGTTCGACGTATAAATACCGTTATCTCTTTTAAGATTCAAAATCTTCACCGGGCAATGTCCCTATTATTATTTCACCGCGATTATCCATCTCACCGGAAGCTCTTCGCATCCTTGTTTGTTTTCCACCTTAAACCCAACTTGCCTAAGCTTCTTTTCATATTTCGCACATCTTTCGCTGTAGCTATCGGGAGTATCGCTGCCTAAAAAAGTCGGGATTATTCCGAAACTATGGCCTTCAATCTTACACCAATTGGATATGTTATATTCCACCTCTAACGTGTTCTTTTTATAGCTCGCCGGCTTTTCTGCAATTAACATTTGGCCCTTCTGCAATGTGGGCCTGTCCCTGAAAACATCGCCACACTGAATCCGGAAATCACAGCCAACCCGTTCCTTGATTGATTCCGCCAGAGAAACGACTTTGGGATCTATATCTATTGCCAATACATCGGAGCAGCCCAATTCGGCAAGAGTCAATGAAGGAATTGCCATCCCGCAACCAATCTCCACGAATCCACTTGTCTGATATTCTGATAGTCTTTCGCCGAACCTCACGCCTATTTCAAGCAAGATCAGCGGAAGCTTCTCTTTCACAGGCGCGCTTCCCGGAGGACATATAAATCTTCGGTAAACTTCCAGAATGTACTGCCAAGAGTCAGGGAATATCGCTTTTAGCCGTGACACGTCGTCTCCACGCAAACATAATTCTTTATATATTTCTTGTCAAAACGCCACCCCGGGCCGGCCTCGAACAACCGCCCGGGATGGCATAATATGTTAAACGAAATCACAATCATCAACTAACTGTCAACTGTTGAACTCCTCGAAGTCATCGTTACTGTCCCTACTGTCCTCATTCAGTGGGATCGCTTTTTCCGCTTCAACTCTTGCGGTAATCTTCTTAGGCTTAGCCTTTTGGGCTGGGGGTTCGGCTATCTGATGAAGCGCCTTGTCGGACTGGCCTAAGCCGTGACGCCTGGCGGCATTCTGGTCAACCTTAACGTTCTGACGATGACCGGAGCCCAGGCTGCCGGAACTGCTCAGAGTGAACTCCTGCACCATATCCTGCAGTGATTCTGCCTGGGCACTGAGCTCCTCAGAAGCGCTGGCAGATTCCTCGGCGTTGGCAGCGTTTTGCTGCGTGACCTTATCCATCTGGGCTACCGCAGTATTGACCTGATCGATACCCTGTGATTGCTCTTGTGAAGCCGCTGCAATCTCGCCGACCAGATCACTTGTCTTCGTGATGCTCTCGGCTATTTCTTCGAGTACCTTGTTCACTTCACCGGCAATATCAACGCCGTTCTTGCAATTCTTCACCGACTCTTCAATCATCGCTGAAGTGTTTTTCGCAGCTTCTGCAGAACGCATTGCAAGGTTGCGAACCTCTTCAGCCACTACTGCAAAGCCCTTGCCGGCTTCGCCTGCACGAGCTGCTTCAACGGCGGCATTCAAAGCTAATAGATTGGTCTGGAACGCTATCTCATCAATAACCTTGATAATCTTGGACGTCTCATCAGAAGATTTTTGTATCTCATTGACCGCGACATTCATCCTGCCCATCGCCTCACCGCCCTTATTGGCGACTTTCTTGGCTTCTTCCGACAACGTATTGGCCTGCTGGGCATTGTCGGCGTTCTGCTTGGTCATTGAAGCCATCTCTTCAAGGCTGCTGGATGTCTCTTCCAGCCCGGCAGCCTGCTCAGTGGCGCCTTCGGCCAGTGACTGCGAGGAGGAAGATACTTGACCGCTTGCCGAACCAACCTGCTCCACCGCTTCACCAACCTGGCTAAGCGCCTCATCCATAGCACCGACTGAATCGTTGATGTCGTTCTTCAAATCCTCGAGCTGCCCTTGGTAATTGCCCTTCACCTGCTTGGTGAGGTCTTTTTGGGCCATAGCCTTGAGTACCTCTGCGCCTTCCTGTAGTGGAAGCACAATAGCATCGATAAGCTTGTTGATACCGTTAAGTATCCCGCGGAAATCACCCTGATGTTTCTCAGCATCAGCACGGGTATCAAGCTTACCCTCTGCTCCGGCCTTCGCCAGCATGTTCGCATCCTCTACCATCAGGTTCAAAGCGTCAATGCACTGGTTAAGGTTGTTCTTGACCTCATTGAAGTCGCCCTTGTACTCATCCGTAATCTTCTCAGGCATATCGCCCTTGCTGATCCGGTCAACATACTCGGCGGCAACGTTCAGCGGACCGATTATCGCGTCCAGCGTCTGGTTGATACCTTCGACCATCTTGCTGAAATCACCCTGATGTTTACCGGCGTCCGCACGGACATCGAGCTTGCCTTCTATTCCAGCCTGAGCCAACCCGTTAACATCTTCTACCAGTATATTCAACGCATCGGTGCACTGGTTGATATTGTTCTTGATCTCGTTGAAGTCGCCCTTGTACTCGTCCGTAATCTTCTCAGGCATATCGCCCTTGCTGATCCGGTCAATATACTCGGCGGCAACGTTCAGCGGACCGAT
>DAOVMB010000319.1 GCA_030630905.1 Sedimentisphaerales bacterium | reverse complement strand
TCAAAGTATGCCTAATCTCAATTTTGCAAAAGTTCAGTTATAAAAGCTATTACCCTTTGTCTGTGAAAGCTATCCTGATTACCTCTTCGGCGGTTGTTAAACCCTCCAATACCTTAATAACACCGCTGTCGAGCAGGCCGCCATAACCTTTCTGACGTGATGCTTCTCTGATCTGAGATTCTGTCGCGCTGGCAATAATCTTCTCGCTGATGTCGGTATCCACATCCAGGAACTCAAATATGGGCAATCTGCCAAGATAACCCGTTTCTCCACAGGCCGGACATCCTCTGCCGTGATAGAACACCGAGTCCTTTGCCCGCTCGTTGTCAATACCCAAATGTTTAAGGGCTTCTTCACTTAACGTTACCGGCTCTTTACAATGATCGCATATTCTTCTGACCAATCTCTGAGCAATCACCAAATTCAGTGCCGAAGCGAGCAGGTACCGCTCAATTCCCATATAGAGCAGTCTGCTTATCGCGCTCGGTGCATCGTTGGTATGGAACGTGCTTAAAACCAAATGGCCCGTCAAAGACGCTTTAATTGCTATCTCGACCGTCTCTTTGTCTCTGATTTCACCGATTAGAACTATGTCCGGGTCCTGTCTTAAAATTGCCCGCAGACATCGAGCAAAATCGAGATCAATTTCCGGTTTAACCTGAATCTGGTTAATCCCCGCGAGACGGTATTCTACCGGATCCTCAACCGTTGTTATATTTTTCGCCGGATCCCTTAGGTGGCTCAGTGCTGAGTACAATGTAGTACTTTTACCGCTGCCGGTCGGCCCCGTGACAATTATGATACCATGGGGCTGTGACAGCTTGCTTTTCAATTCTGTAAGGCGTTCCGGTTCAAGCCCAAGTTGATCCAAGTCGTGCTTGACCGCCGATGCATCCAGAATTCGCATCACGACTTTTTCGCCGTATATGGTCGGAATGGTCGAGACGCGGCAATCGATGGCCCCGCCGGATATTTTCATTTTAAACCGGCCGTCCTGAGGCAACCTTCGCTCGGCGATATCCATTCGTGCGACAATCTTAATTCTGGCAATGACCGCCGCCTGCATCTTTTTCGCCGGCGGAACCATGCCTCTGAGAATGCCGTCCACTCGCATGCGAACAACCGTCGATTTCTCCTGGGGCTCGATGTGAATGTCACTTGCCCTGCATTTGACCGCCTGGCTCATGAGCAAGTCAACGAACCGAATCACAGGGGCTTTATTGGCGGCATCTTCACCGATAGTATCGGGTTCAACGATATCTTCCAAAAAGACATCGTCATCTTGCCTGTTTTCATTCTCAACTTCGATCTCTACCAGATTGCGAAGCTGCTGTTCTTCCACATCCGAGCCGTGATAAATCATCTCTATCGCCCGATTAATTTCCCGGGCCGAGCTAATCGCCGGCTTAATCTTACGCTTCAATTTCAGCGTGACGGTATCTATCGCGACAACATTGAGCGGATCAGCCATCACAATAACAATGTTGTTATTACCGTCCTCCTCGACAGCTACGAGACAAAATCGCTTGGCGATGCTCTCAGGCAACATTCGAGCGATGTCCATGTTGATCTTGTCCAGCTTGTTGGCGTCATCGAAGTGGATGTATTCCATCGAGAAATGTTCCGCCAGGGCGGCCGTGACATCCTTATCATCAAGCTTCTTGAGCTGCAGCAATACTTCTCCGAATCGACCGCCTTGCTCACGCTGTATGTCAAGCACTTCCTGCAATTCGTCGCGGCTTAACAGACCTTTAGAAACGAGCAGCTCGCCGAAAAGAAGACTGGTCTGGGCTTCAGCAACATTAGAGATAGTTTGTACAGAATCCATTCGATTACAATCAAATCATTTATACATTAAATACTTCGTATTCGTCCGCTGTTATCTCTATAGACAGACCGCAGACAACAATATAACCTGAGGCAAACTCCGCCCTGCTTAAGAAAGGGTAGGGAACCATAAAATGCGGTTGTGATACTCACTCTCTTCTCCCTGTCATAACATTCTATGACCCTTCATATAAAATATACTGCAAAAAACGCAAAATCCAAAAAATCACAGTGGTTTTAGTCTCGGACAATTGGCGGCAATAATTTAAGGAAATCTTGTTAATCCTCGAGCAAAACACGCTGGAGCGAAGAATTCGCCGCTTTTGTAAAGCCGGCGGCTATTTATGGGACGCTTTGCGAATTTCTAACGGGCCGGCTAAAATCCTTGACTAAATGCCGGAAATTGCTAATATTAGCGTTAATTGAAACGCCGTTCTATAAATAGTATGCAAGTAGAACACTTGCGGATGTGGCGGAATTGGCAGACGCGCAGGCTTCAGGTGCCTGTGCCCTTCGGGGCGTGGAGGTTCGACTCCTCTCATCCGCATTAGAGTCCTTGTAATCGGCAGGAGCGGTCTTTTTATGTCATAATCCACGGACGGAGGAACGATTTAACGAAAACCGGACGGATAAGTCGATAAATAGTAGTAAAGAAATAACAAGAATTAATCGGCTCCAATTTTTTTACACGGGGTTGCATTAGGAAGGCTAATAATAGCGTTATGATTGAAATTTTCCAAAACTTCGAACAGATGACGGGTCGGTTCGGCACCTCGATCCTGATCGGCTCCGGAGTGGTATTCCTGCTATTGGGATTGTGTATATGGATCAGCGGACTGGCCCTTAGAAAAATATTAATCTCTATAGCCGGCCTGGCCGTCGGGATTGTGGTTGGACTCTTTGTCGCAGGACGAAATATTTTCTCCGCTTCGCTCTCGGGAGCACTTGCGGCGTTGATTGCCCTTATATTCGAAAAGGTCATGGTCGTACTGCTGGCTGCGGCATTGGCGGCGGCGATTGCTTTTACCGTCCTGGCCGAGCCGTACTTCGAAAAGGCGGAAACCACCAAAGTCCAAAACGAAACGTCGGAGCTGACCATAACGGCCGGCCTCGACGAAACATTGCAAGAACTGAAAACATTCGGACTTGACGCCGGCGAAAAAATAAAACAGGCCGGCACAAAAATCCCCGTACAGATATGGGCGATAATCGCGGCGCCGGCAGTGATTTTTCTCGTCTGTGGTGTCGTTCTTTGGCGCTGGACCACGGCTTTATTCTTTTCAGTCCTGGGAACAATAGTCATCTTTCTTGGGATGATTTTATTGCTGTCGTACAAAGGGACCGAACCTGTGAGCCATATTAGTAGCAAGCCCTTTATTTCCGCTGCAATTTTTCTCGCGATGGCCGCTTTCGGCACGGTTATCCAGCTACTACTTTGCAAAAAATCCAAAAAGGAAAAGATAACAAAAATAAAGCCCGGCAAGAAAAAGGGTAAAGACAAAGAAGAATCTGAAGAAATTGTAGAACATGACTGGCGGTCGGCGTAAAAACAAAAAGAAAGATCAAGGAGCCGAATAATGGATTACTTTACGATCCTTGCACAGACAGCCACGGAGACATCGGAAGAAGCAGTCGTCCCAATAGACATATTCTGGGAACAAATAACTTCCCTTAGTTTGCTCGAAGCATTGACCTTTATCTCTTTCGGCGTGGTTTGCCTGTTCTACGGCTGGCGCGTCTTCAAGGTCCTGGTCGTCATAAATTTTGCACTGTTCGGCATGATGCTGGGAATGGCGATAACCGAGAAAATCGTCGGCTTGAACAACCAGTTCGTCGGCGGAATCGCAGGCATGATAATATTGTCGGTCCTCTCCGTGCCGTTGATGCGATGGGCCGTTTGTTTATTAGGTGCGGCCGCGGGAGGAATACTCACTTCGGGAATATGGTACGCCTGCGGCCTGACCGAAAGGTACATCTGGGCCGGCGGGCTTATCGGGATTATAGCAGGCGGCATGATTTCCTTTATCGTTTTCAAAGCCGCCGTAATACTCTTCTCCAGTCTGTGGGGCAGCGGTTTGGTAGTCATCGGTTCCCTGGCGCTTTTATACCTTTATCCGAAAACATCCGTCAAGGTCGAAGAGCTGGTATTCTCTCTCAAATGGTTTTTACCCGCCTTGATTACCGCACCGACAGCAATAGGCTTCGTCCTCCAGCACAAATTCCTGAAATCTTCAAAAGACTGGGACCTGTAACCATAACAGACCTTTGAGTGTACGCGTCCGGAAAATTTGCTCGATTGAGTAAACATTCAGAGGCCCCGGCAAAATCCAGGGCCTCTGATCGAGCATTGCTACTAAAGACTCTTCATGACCACTTGTTACTGAAACACCTCAATGTACCAGGGCCGCGATTTGCTCGGCGCTCAGAGCCTT
>DAOVMB010000502.1 GCA_030630905.1 Sedimentisphaerales bacterium | reverse complement strand
GCAGTCGTACCGGTCACAGGCCTACGGCGACGGTCCGCTGCCCATCGGGATGGATCAGACCATTTCCCAGCCGTATATTGTCGCCCTGATGACCCAGGAATTGCGGGTTGACCCGGAATGCGAGGTTCTGGAGATCGGGACCGGCAGCGGATACCAGACCGCAGTCCTGAGTAAGATGGTAAAAAAGGTCTATACGATAGAAAGATTCAGCGAGCTGGCTGATTCGGCCCAAGCGGTTTTGAGCAAACTGGGCATTAGCAACGTTGAGTTTTGTGTCGGTGACGGCAGTAACGGCTGGCCGGCGTCACGGTTGCCTCCTTCGGGATGTTTCGACAGGATTATGATTACCGCCGGGGTGCCGAAGATGCCGGAACCCCTCCTCGGGCAGCTTGTAGATGGCGGCCTAATTGTTGCCCCTGTGGGTGGCAGAGCAGTGCAGGGGCTGGTGGCCTGTGAAAAGAAAGCAGACAAACTCATTACCAGAGCGATCTGTGACGTACGGTTTGTCAGGCTTATCGGCAAACACGGATTCGAGCAATAACACATTGTCATTCCAGCGAAAGCAGGGTATGTGTTTAGCCGAGAAAAAGCCATCCCCATCCCGATAAACGACAATCGGGATGAGGCTGCCACCCAATAGAGTTAATGGAAAATGGGTGGCAGCCTCAAGATTGGACCACCGCACGGCGGGGTTCAAGCTTGGGGATGGTCGCGAATACCAGAGGCAGGCTAAACACGTACTTCGCGGGAATGACAAATTGTGGTATCGTCGCTTCAGCGAGAACAATGGGGGCGGAATTAACTTCGTGCAAACCGGATTCATGCTTGGTATGTTGATGCACGGTGGGGACGAGAATAAGACAGTAATATCCGAGGTAAATGGCAACGACTAAATTGAATACTAAACAGAAGAATCAAATCGATTTGTCGATGCCGGTCCAATTCCTTAAAGGTGTCGGGCCGGCCAGGGCCAAGACCTTTGCGCAATTGGGGGTCGAGACGGTGGGAGATTTATTGGAATACTTTCCGCGTGACTGGAATTTTTTGCCGGAGCCGAGCAAGATAGGCAAGATGCAGCCCAATGAAACGGTTACTATTTTTGGCATGATCGAGTCGATTGATTACCAGAGTTATCGCAGGCAGCCGCTTTTCGAGGCCCTGGTCAGTGACGATACGGGTGTATGCAGAATTATTTGGTTTCACGGCAGCTATCTTCGCGGCCAACTCGAACCGGGTCAAATCATCATGGCATCAGGTAAGGTGACTTTGTACAAACATCAGTTGCAATTGACCAATCCTAAGTTTTTTGTGCTTGACGAAGAACATCCGCAGCCGGCTGAGTCTTTCAGCGGTGGAATTTACCCTGCGTGCAAAGGACTATCCAGCAGGCAAATAAAAATGATCGTTAGCCGTGTGCATGACGCGGTTGATGAGCTTGTGCCGGAGTTGTACGACGAGTGCTTCCGTAAGCGTGCAAATCTTATCTGTAGAAAGGACGCATTTCGATGGATACATTTGCCGCCGGACGAGGAAAAACTGGCGCAGGCAAAACGCAGGTTAAAGTATGACGAGCTGTTTCTAATGCAATTGGGATTGGCGCTTCGACGATACAAGGTTCAGCATTTTTCAAAGGCGGTGCCGTGCGGCTGCTCCGACAAGATCGACAGCAGAATCCGCAGGCGATTTCCGTTTCTGCTCACCGAAGACCAGAACGCGTGTATCTCTGAAATTGCTGCTGATATGGACAAGTCGGAGCCGATGAATCGGCTTTTGCAAGGTGACGTAGGCTCGGGCAAGACGGTCGTGGCGCTTTACGCCGCCTTGCTGGCCATTGCGAACAAGATGCAGGTTGCGATAATGGCGCCGACAGAGATTCTGGCCGGCCAGCATTTTCTCAGTATTGAAAGATACCTGAAGAACAGCAGCGTAAACCGTATTTTAATAACGGGGGGGCTGACCGGCAAAAAAAGGAACCAGGTCATAAGCACAATCAGTTCCGGCGAGATTGACATTGTCGTTGGGACGGTGGCGCTGCTGCAGGCCGATATCGAATTTCAGAATCTGGGCCTGGTTGTGATCGATGAGCAGCACAAGTTCGGTGTTGCGCAAAGGGCGCAGTTACGCAAGCAAACGACGCCGCACTGCCTTGTGATGACGGCCACGCCGATCCCGCGCACGCTGGCGATGACCGCGTTTGGCGATCTGGATGTCTCTGTGATGAGGCACTCGCCGCCGGGCCGGGGGGCCGTGGTCACACGCTGGGTGAGCCGGCATGACAGGCAGAAAGCATACGAATTCATCCGCGAACGGCTGAAAGCGAAGAAACAGGCATATTTTGTCTATCCTCGTATTACCGCAGTTGAACAGGCTGGTGACGTCAAGGCGGCGACCGATGAGTGGGGGCAGCTTTCGAAGAAAGTTTTTCCTGAATTTAACGTTGAGCTTCTGCACGGCCAGATGCCTTCTGCGAAAAAGCAGGAAGTGATGTCGGAATTTCGGAAGCGTAAAATTGACTTGCTGGTCTCGACGATTGTCGTGGAGGTTGGGGTCGATGTCCCGAACGCGACAATCATGGTGATAGAAGGAGCCGATCGATTCGGATTGGCACAACTTCATCAGCTCAGAGGGCGAATCGGGCGGTCGGATGCCAAATCGTTTTGCTTTTTGTTCGCTGAGACCGACAACGAGACGGCGAAGAGCAGGCTTGAAATCATGGCCCGGAGCAACGATGG
>DAOVMB010000346.1 GCA_030630905.1 Sedimentisphaerales bacterium | reverse complement strand
GCTCAACCTGACCGAGACCCGTTTAGTGACACGGGTAATCTACGAGCAGTGGCTTCCCAACATCGTATATGACATTCACCAGATGGGCAGTTCGGGGGCAAGATTTTTTGTGCCGCCTTTCTTCGATCCGAAGAATCCGAACGTCCATCCGCTTAACGACCACATGATGCTTATCATCGGGGGGCACATGGGGACCGAGCTTACGCGGGCCGGCAGGAAAGGCATTCTCAACAGTGCGATGTACGATAACTGGTGGCAGGGAGGATTTCGCACCACGGCCTATCGGCATAACATTACGGGAATCCTCACCGAAGC
The DNA here is from genome assembly GCA_030630905.1 of Sedimentisphaerales bacterium. Lineage (GTDB taxonomy): Bacteria > Planctomycetota > Phycisphaerae > Sedimentisphaerales > Anaerobacaceae > JAFGPJ01. The sequence continues at coordinate 3,757 of DAOVMB010000346.1, read as the reverse complement.
GGCGAGCGTGCTGATTGCCTCGCCGATTTTCCAGCGCAAAAGCGAATTGAGAGGAAGCAGGCGGGGTATGCCGAATTATGCCATCGCGACAAACTTTCCCGAACCGTGGCCCGGCGGCTGGTGGCGACTGCGCGATATCGTGGACTACGAAAAGATTGCCTGTATGAGCCTGTTTACATTGGCGGCGCGGTACCACGATATGATCAAGAGCAATACAATCAAACAGGCCCGCGATGCAATAGAAAAGGGCAGGGCCGAGCCGCCGTTTGCGTGGCTGGTTCCTCCCGATCAGTTCGATGCCCGGACCGCGGCGGAAATGGTTTCGATCTTACACGCCACGGGAGTCGAGATGCATCAGGCGGAGCGCGAATTTAAGGCCGACGGCGTGCAGTATCCGGCAGGAACATACATCCTCTATTGCTCACAGCCATATCGTGCTCACCTGAACGACATGATGGAACGGCAGGTATATCCCAATCGGGCATCCTATCCCGGCGGGCCGCCCGAAGCCCCCTATGACACGGCAGGTTGGACGCTGCCCCTGCAGATGGGCGTGCGGGCCGTCAGTGTAAATCAGCCGTTTGAATCCCGGGCGCGAAAATTGGAAGTTGTAGCCATGCCGCAGGGCAAGCTGACAGAATCGCCGGAAGATACCGGCGGCTATGTCGTGCGAGCCGGCGCTAATGACAATTACCGCCTGATTAACCGTCTGTTCAAGGCCGGCGTTCCTGTTCGTGTGATTTCTTCTCAAGACCGCTGGAAAGATATTACCGGTATGGAGGTGCCGTGTGGTTCTTTGTTCATATCCGATGTGAACAGTCTGGCCGGAGCGGCATCGGAACTTCTTGAAGGAATATCCACCGTACTTACCGGCGTGCAGCAAAAATATTCGGATGTAGAAACTGCGATTGCGAATATGTCACCGCCGCGTTTGGGACTTTACCAGCCGTGGACGGCCAGCATGAACGAAGGCTGGACACGGCTCGTTTTGGATAATTTCGAGTTTGCCTATACTTCCGTGCATAATGCTGAAATCCGGGCCGGAAACCTGAAAGAACGATATGACTGCCTGATCCTGCCTTCTCTCAGTAACAGTTCGATCATTAAAGGACGAGCCGTGGATACGACCGAGCCGCAGTATGTGGGCGGCATAGGTTCCGAAGGAATTGTCGCGCTGCAGAACTTCGTGCAGGATGGAGGGACACTGATCTGCACGGACCGCTCGTGTAATCTTCCGATAAAGCATTTCAACGTCCCTGTCCGCAACATCCTTAGCGGGAAATCGTCGAAAGATTTTTACTGCCCCGGCTCTATACTGCGCATCAGTGTAGATCAAAAGCATCCGGTCGGTTACGGCTGCCCCCAATGGGTCTCGGGTTACTTTGCGAGATCTCAGGCGTTCGAGCTGATCGAAGAATCGAAAAAAGAAGATAAGGACTCGCGAAGTCCCGGCGTTCGTTTCCCTGCTCGTGTTGTTGCGCGATATTCCGATACGGTCCTGTTGGAAAGCGGATGGATCAGAGGAAAAGAACTGATAGCCGACAAGCCGGCGATTGTTGAAGTTCAATACGGCAGCGGAAAAATTATTCTGCTGGGATTCCGGGTCCAGTATCGCGGGCAGTCGCATGGTACGTTCCGCCTGCTATTCAATGCAATTCTTGGCAGCACGATAGTTGCAGCCACCGGAAGCTGACTGCGAAAGAAAAAATGACGAATCGGCGCCGGTTTATGAGCAGAGCAGGCGGTGCAGACGCAGGGATAATTTAACTTGAGTCCTCGTCCGAACCTTGCTCATTGCTGTGCATATTCATAATGCCCGACGGCCTTCAACCTTTTGTCATCGGGCAGTCTTCGACACTGATCTTTTTCATATTGAGATCCTCCATGAAAAATTATCAGCATTTCAGCTAACCTTTTAGCCTTCATTTAACTAAGGCATTTCTTCGGAAAAAGGTAACGCATTCTCTTTCATTTTTTATAATAAGGCGGGTGTTGTACATCTTTCTCGGCCTCGCCTTGTTCTTTCTATTATGTCCGGATTTAGAATCCGGACTTTCTCTACTTATATTAGACGTACGAACAGCCGGATATGTTGCAAGCAATTTGCAGAAACAAATTAAAAAGCTTAAAAACAGCCTTTTTTTGTAAGAAATATTTGTGCTTTTTTAAGAATTTACAAAAAAAATTTTATTGCCCGACTTTTCTCGTTATCGGGTTTAAGCCGGGAAGTTCGCTGGGTATGGGTGAAAATGTTAAAGATGTTAAGCTGGAGTTTTGGGTGATGGAAAAAGAGTAAGAAGTCTCAGGTTGACGGGTATCTTTACCTGGGTTGAACCGGTTTATGCCACCGGACCGAGTGACATTAAAAAATGCTCAAGACTAATAGTTAAATCTGCCGATGGACGATGTTGGATAAAAGGAAAGAAAAAAATATACCAGACTGGCCTTGCCCCTGTGAATAAGAAGGCGAGTATTTCAAAATTTAAATACATGAAATTGAATTAAAGGAATCAACTCGTTCTTACTGACACAGGGGCTTTTTTTCTATCTGTTATTCTCACCGTTACCGTATCCGTTTATACGAACTGTTCGACCGTTGTTATCGACGACTTATGTGTAATACACAGAGTTTCCGTGACGGCAGTTTGAAATTGACCCGTGTCCTTCGGCTTTCGGCTACGAATTCAGAAATCCCGGCCGACTCCTGCCCCTCCCTATCGCCGGTTGTGACAGTCAGTTTATACCTACCCGGTTCAAGCAGGTAAAACTCGGCCGACATCGAGCGTTCCCGTTCACCGAATCCGAACAGCTCGGCACGAAACTCGCCAGCCGTCGATTCGGTGACAAGCACGGCTATGTCACGAGGAGGCGTCAGCCAGCGAACCGCGTTGAGCGGGAAATATCCGGCGTCACCCGGGTCCCCCGTAACCATCGAGTAAAGCAGAGACGGATCAGGTCTGCGAATTGCCGCAACAGGCTCTCCGAGAATGCCGTTGCCCGCGAACAGACTCGGGAAGCGCAGGACGCGATCCGTATAGCGGACTTCGCTCGTGTAGCCTTCGAAGTTTATCCGGAGTGCCTCGGCGTTTTCCTGCAGCGCAGATAAGAGAGGGCCACGATCGTCTTGCAGGCGAAAACGAATATATGGTGACATCTCTCTGGCGAGAAGCTTGTCGAACTCGGTGTCGCCCGTCAGGAACCTGTATTTGGTGATAACGCTTGCCAGGCTGCCCAGTCTCGCTGCGCACCAGGCTTCGGTGCCGGCGGCCGGCTCATTCCCTGGCGGCGCGCTTAGATACTTCAGGCGGATATCGGCCATCGAGCGGATTGGTTCGAGATATTTCGTCTGCCCCGTTATATGATGAGTCAGCAGCAAAGTATGCGTCATCAGGCTCATTGCGCTTGGGTAGAGATACAGCGTGTATTCGCCGTGGTTTCTGGGATCCCACCAGTCCGGCCCGACGCCGCCAATGTCACCATCCGGCCAGTGGATTGCGGTGGGCACAATTCCTGCGGGCTTGCCCCGTTCGCATCGGGCGGCGGCATCTACCCACGTATCCATCCAGGCGGAGAAGAGCCTTCTCAGCCGCTCGTCACCGGTCCGCTGCCAGTAGAGCAACGCCGGTTGAACCGCCCGCGGGTGATATACTGTGTCACAGGCCCGCTGCGGGCTGGTGTCGATTTTGTCCGCAGTGAAGTATGTGCTCTTGAACTGGAGGAAGCCGCGCTTGTTTCGCGCGGTCCAGAGCTTCTCGGT
>DAOVMB010000188.1 GCA_030630905.1 Sedimentisphaerales bacterium | reverse complement strand
TTTCAGTTCGACATGACGAGAATCAACTGACGACATACGATATACGACATACGCTATACGAGATACGAACCTATCTTGGCAGCCATGCGGTTGCGTTGAAGCTGCCTTTGCATAGCTTTATTGCTTTTTGTAGTTCTCCCTGACACAACAAATTGTCGTGGTCGCAGGGCCCGCCCGTATATGATTTCTCCAGGACGGGCAAAGCACGTTCATCGCCGATTTGGCCGAGCGCCCAGACGGCACGATTCCTTTGCCTGAGACTGTGGTTTTCGCTTTTCACGTATGTAATCAATGCCTCGATCCTGTCGCCCGGGTATTGTTGTGTAGCTTCGGCACTAATCTTTTTGACGCTCGATCTGATAGAAAAACAAATCATCACAAATGCGGCAAGAAGAAAGGCCAAACATGATAATGTCCCGTAAACGAGGACCTTCTTGACAATGACAAATCGACTGCTACCCTTGGATTCAATTTGTTTTTCCATAATTCACCTCATTCGTGCATTAACGTATAAATATATTTACGCTTCCACGATTTCAATCATATCCGGGCGTAGTCGTTTCAGGCCGGGCAGTTGGTTTCGGCCTAATTGTGCTTCGATCAGGACGGAGTTGTCTGAGTATTGCTCTTTAATAATCCGGCCGCGGGCGCGGAGAAAACTCTGGACTTTGCCGTTCGAATGGCTGCTGGTGACGCGCAGCAGAAGTTCTGTGCCCTTATATTTCGCCGTGACTGCTTCGCAGAGACTATCGAGGCCGAAGCGCGTTCTGGCTGAGATGCTGACCGCATCTCGATAGAGCGTTTGAAGCGTCTCTAAGTCGCTGATGTTTCTGACTACATCGACCTTGTTGAGGACCTGCAGGATCGGTTTTTCGCCGCAGTCGATCTCGATTAAGACGTGGTTGACGGATTCGATTTGCTTGAGGGCATCGGAATTCGATACATCCACGACGTGCATGAGCAGATCGGCGTTGACGGCCTCTTCGAGCGTTGCCCTGAACGAGGCGACCAATTGGTGCGGCAGGTTTTTGACAAAACCGATGGTGTCGCTTAAGAGGACTTCCACGCCCTTTGCCGGCGTCCATCTTCTCGTGCGCGTATCCAGCGTGGCAAAGAGCCTGTCCTCGACAAAGACGCCCGCATCGGTGAGAGTGTTGAGCAGCGTGCTTTTGCCGGCGTTTGTATAGCCGACAAGACAGATTTTGAAGAGGCCTTTTCGCCCGTCAATCTCACGAATTCTGCGCCTGTCGATATTTGAAAGCTCGCGTTTAAGCTCTGTGATTCGCTTGCTAACGAGCCGGCGGTCGATTTCGAGCTGCTGCTCGCCGGGGCCTCGGGTGCCTATGCCGCCGACCGTGCCGGCAGCGGTTGCGCCGCCGGCCCCTGCGACGCTGTCCAGGTGCGACCACATCCGGGTCAATCGGGGGTATGTATATTCCAACTGGGCAAGCTCGACCTGGAGTTTGGCCTGCCTGGTTTTTGCCCTGGTGGCGAAAATGTCCAGAATCAACTCGCTGCGGTCGAGGACTTTGACTTCGACGATCTCCTCAAGCTCGCGAATCTGGCCCGGCGACAGGTCGTTATCGAATATAACGACATCGGCCTCGAACTTTTTGACTCGCCCGGCAAGCTGGTTGGTTTTGCCCTTACCTATGTATGTAGAAGGGTTTATCTTGCGAATTTTCTGCTGGAACCTGTCGACGACGACCGCTCCGGCACTTTCGGCTAAGGCAGTGAGTTCCGCTAAATCGTCCCCATAATCAGTGCCGCGGAAGACGGCAGCAACCAGAATGGCCCGTTCTTTTTTGACTTTAAGCGTCTGACGAAATTTTTCCAATTAAAATATACCTCCAAGAAAACGGTTTTATTTTAACATATTCAAACAAATCGCTCAAGGAATCATAAAAATTTGGTAAATATGCAAGATTTTCGAATTAAGAACCAACTAATATAGGACGAAAACACTATTTTTCAGTAAAATTCGATTGCGAAAACATTTTTTGACTTGAAAAAGATAAAAATCTGCTTTAGAGTAATGGTTCGTACAGTTTTTGACGAACTAAATTATAATGTTGATTTGTGATAGCTTCTAATATCAGAGGGATAGTAAGGGTATTTTTTTTATGTTGAAAATAAAATCGCGGGCAGGCGAATCAGTACAGCAAATGATACGGCGCTTTAAGAAAATGTGTGAAAAAGAAGGTCTAATAAGGGACATGAAGCGAAATGCTTATTACGAGAAGCCTTCGGAGAAAAATCGCCGGCGTATGCGTAAAGCCCAGCGTAATGTAAATCGCTTTTAAAAGTTTTCATACACGATGTATTACGTAGCTCTTAATCCGAGCGGGTAAAATGAAACCTGCTCGGCTTTTTATTTGTGAGTCGGTAATAATTTCATGCTGGCGTTAATTGACAGGCTCTTAGGCGGCGAAATTCATATTTCCTCCCGTTGCTAATCATCAATGCCGCACAGTCCCAGAATATTTCCTCCCATAATTTTGTTATTAACATTTGACCTGTCACTAACGCTTTATTAAAAAATCTGTACGATCAGGCTATTTTTCAGCTTGGCTGTCATATTCTGGACCGGCCTTCGGAGTTGATAATCTCAGTTTATTGCTAACTTTATCGGCATTGTTGGGCATATTTCAGGAAAAATTGGATATAAATGCAGAATCTGCAAATCGAGACGTCTTTTTTAAGATTTTTCTTGTCAAAAGGAGATTGTGCCGTATAATAGAGGGCATAGATAAAATGGATAAAGTCAAGGGCGTGCAAAAAGCTTTACGATTTATGAGTGGTGGTTCGTAAGATAAGGCTTTTCGATCAGGAGGATATCTTCCTCTGGTTTAGAATGACTCGTTCGATTCGAGATTCATTTTAGCGGCTGTCTATCTTTGAGAAGAAGATTGCTTCGATAAGCCGGTCCTTAAGCGAAACCAAAGGCTCAGAAGGGCACGATTGCCGGATTTTTCTGGGGAATCCACGCCAGCCGGGCTCATCTGATATATTGCCGTTCTTTTGTGTCGTTTGGAGCATGGAGAAAAGGGTGATTAAAACAGAGTCAGAATTGGGGGTGGAAATCAGAAGGTTGACCCTGCTGTCTTTTCTTCTGTCACTATTTCTTCTCCCGGGCAGACTCTCGGCCGTTGACGTCATTGAAGAGTGGGTGGTAAGGTATAACGGCCCGGGAAATTACGATGACTACGCCGAGGCCATGGTTGTGGATGATTCAGGCAATGTCTATGTAACGGGACATAGTTACGGCAGCGGCAGTCACCATGATTACGCCACAACAAAGTATGACTCAGATGGAATCGAGCAGTGGGTGGAACGATATAACGGTCCCGGAAATTATCATGATACACCCAGAGCCATTGCCGTGGATGCTTTCGGTAACGTTTACGTGACGGGATATAGCTATGGCGACGGGACCAGTTCCGACTATGCTACGATAAAGTATAATTCAGATGGAATCGAGCAGTGGGTGGCACGGTATAATGGTCCGGACAATGGTAATGATATCGTTTATGCCATGGCGCTGGATGATTTCGGTAATGTCTATGTAACGGGCGAGAGCGATGACAACGACAGCCGCCTTAACTATACGACAATCAAGTACAATAAAGACGGACGCCGGCTATGGATGGCAACATATAACGGGCCGGGCAATTATAATGATAGCGCCAGGGCAATTACGCTGGATGCTCTCGGCAATGTTTACGTGACCGGATATAGCTACGGCGGCGCCGAGACACGTCAGGACTATGCCACCATCAAGTATGATTCATCCGGCCGCCGGCTCTGGGTGGCAAGATACGCAGGCCCGTCGGGTTCGCCATATTCGGCGTATGATGTCGCCAATGCCATAGCCGTGGACGCATCAGGCGGCGTCTATGTCACCGGATATAGCGACGGCGGTCCTACAAGCTATGACTATGCCACGATAAAGTATGATTCCGACGGCATAGAGCAGTGGGAGGCAAGATATAACGGATTAGGGGACAAGTACGATTACGCCCATGCGATAGCTCTCGACCAATTCGGCAGTGTCTATGTGACGGGCTATAGTGAAAACTTATGGACCCGTCAGGACTATGCCACGGTCAAATATGATTCGGACGGCAACCAGCTTTGGGTCGCGACATATAACGGCGGGGCCTATCATAATGACCGCGCATGCAGCGTCGCAGTGGACCCTTCGGGCAATGTTTATGTAACCGGATACAGTCATGACAGCGGCACCAGTCTTGACTATGCCACCGTCATGTATGATTCGGACGGCGACGAGGTCTGGGTGGCAACTTATGACGGGCCGGAAAACCCCAATAGTCACGACGATGACACAGCACCGGATACATCAGACAACGACCTGTTGACGTCAGGAAATGACGGACCTGAAAATGATTGTGACTACGCCTATGCCATGGCTCTGGACAGACTGGGCAATATCTACGTGACCGGAGGTAGTTTTGGTAACGGGACTCGTTATGACTTTGCCACAATCAAGTATTCACAAGAAGATACTCCGCCCGGCAGGCAAGTGGAAGTTGCCGACTTGAGGGCCGGAGCGACGCTGACATTCGACGCTGTTGAGGAAGGCGGTAATACGACCGTGATCGTGACGCCGGAGGGACCGCCTTCACCGGAGGGACTGAAACTTTTGCCTTCGGACATGGTTTACGAGATGAACACGACGGCCGTTTACAGCGGCATGATCCGGTTAGCCATCATGTATGACGATACCGGATTAAGCCAGGCGCAGGAAAACGGCCTGAAGCTCAGATGTTATGAACCGGCAACGGATAAATGGGAGGATATTACCATTGCCAGGGATATAGATAATAACATCATCTACGGCCAGTCTTATCATCTGTCGTTCTTTGCAGTGACTGTCACGCCCTGACCGCAACAGCCGTTTTTGATGGGCTTGTAGCCCGCCGAACGAAACTAAATTAAGACCATAGATCAAAGCTGTCAATCCAAATTAAAATCCTCAATGAAGCGTGAGTCTTCGGTATAATCTGACTCATCGAGGCCGAGCTGTTCCATTACGATCTGTTTGACAAAAATAGACACTCCTTCACGAGTCCACTTGAGCCGTCCTGACGTGAGGGCGTAGGGAATCAAATCCCGGATGGACTGGTAACATGATGGAATGCAGACCTCAAAAGAGCGAGTGAGCCAGTCGGCGGCTATTATATACAAGAGAATCAAGGGCATCACGCAGACAAATCCTCTGAAGAACCCACCGATGATAGCCGGGATAATACTGCTAATAGTACGTTCGCCGTCATTGACGGAACCGTAAATTGAGGCACAAATGACCGCGCCGACGTATGCGCAAAGCCCAGCGAACTATAAGTCCCCGCCTATAAAAATTCCTTTTGCGAAAGACTATTTAATCACATTCAATCCGAGCAGGCAAACGAACCTTGATCGGTTTTTATTTGGCGAAAAATGTCGTTGCGGACTTTGCCGGCGCTTTGTATTTCACGGAACCGTTTTTCAGACTGAATCGGCCAATGTGTTTGTACCGGTCTTTATCATCCGTCGTGCGGAAAGCCTCAAAAACCTTGCTGTCACTTCCCGATACTTTCACGGCAACCTGTTTATCCCGCTTGCCGATATTCACCAGCATAAAAACATCAGGGTTCTTTGTGCCGTTTCTGGCAAACGCAATGACCGCTACTTCCGAATCCATAGCGAGTGTATTCGCTACAGCCATGCCGGGTTGTCCCGCTCGGCAAAGCTGTTTGTAATAATAGTAACCGCGCGTTACCTCGTAAGTACCATCCTCAGAAATTTTAAAGGCAGTACCTGGATTGGGTCGCCGCCTACCCATTTTGTCGGCCTCTGGAT
>DAOVMB010000480.1 GCA_030630905.1 Sedimentisphaerales bacterium | reverse complement strand
GCATCTGCCAGATGTACATATTGCCAAGAGCGTCAATGTCTTCCCAGATTTTCTGGACCATGGCCGGATCGCCCGTGATTTCGGGCAGGTCCTTAACACGCTGCTCCCACGGGAAGCACACGCCCGGTTTGATTTTAGGACTCTTCCGGCCAGTCATGCCCGTGACTTTCTTACGTGACTCTACCGACGAAGGCAAATCGCAGGGCGGCGTTTCGCTCGTCGGCTGATAACTGCCGGAGGAATAGACGCCGTACTCGCGGCAGACCTGTGTCATTACCTTCATGTTCTCGATGTCGGCGTCGTTCTGAATAATCGCGCTGGCATCCATTATATAACCGCCGTCCCTGGCCACCTCCTTAATGACCCGAAGGCAGAACTCGCGCACTTTCTCAGGTGTGCCGTAGCTCAACATCATATTCGGGATACCGCCGCTGATAGCGAACTTGTCGTGCAGCGCGCGGTGGACCTCGAAGATGTCGTCATGGTCGCAATGGAATACGATGCTGCGATCGGGCAGTTCTCGGAAGGTCTCGAAATGATATTTCCACCTGCCCTCGGCGTAAAAGAGCGTCTGGTGACCGTTCTTCCAGAACTCCTCGATGCAGGGCTTGAGCGTGGGCCAGTTGTGGGATGCGAATTGTTTCGGATTGAAGAACGGCACGCAGCCGCGGTGCATCCAGAAGCCGATGGGCACCTGATTGGCCGGATCGGCGGTGGTCAGGCCCACGTGCACCAGGTGCGGCATTAATGCTTCACACGCTTTGAGAACCTTTTTGGGCTGCGTTTCCATGTCGCTGACCAAGCCCAGGTAGCCCCGCAGCTTATCGGCGATGATATCGAACGGCGCCTTGAATATACCCGCGATGGCCGAACCTGTGCCGCACTCGGATCTCAGCCGGCCGATCTGCGGACCGAAGGCATAGAAATATTGCAGCATGGCCATGCCGCTTTTGACCATCGCCAGGTTGTTGTGATAAGTCGAGGCTTCGCCGATTTTGCTGACTTCGGTGGAGACGCGAGGCAGCCATGTGTTGTAGAGAAAGCCGGTCGGATCGTCGATCAGGGCATCGTATTCATCCGCCTTCATGAAGGCTTTTTCCTCGGGCGGCTCGATGTAGTTGAAGCCGACCGTGTGTGGGATGCCGATGCCCGGGATACCGTAGTAGCGAAGCCCCGCCGCCTGGGCAAGACCCGTCCACACATAGACCATGTTCGCCACGACCGCGTCCCAGTCGAAATCCTTTGCGCACTTAACCGCCGCCTCGAAGGCTTTATTGTAATCATGCGCCACGTCCTGGCAAGTATACCCGGCGTATTTCGCTGTAAACTCGGCGACAAACGGCCGAATCGGCACCATGTCCGGCTTCTCGTTCCGCATCGCCGTGATGTAACGCTTCATCCGTTCATCGTACAATTGTTCCGTATCCCTGTCCTGAGCAATGTCGTTGGATTTGGCCATTTTTCTTCACTCCTTTTTGGCATTAGTTTGGATTTTCAAACGTACTAATTTATACCCGCCGTTCCCTTAAAAGTCAAACGGCCAGCCTCTTTAATACACACTTCAGGCAACACAAAAATACCCCAACTCCTCTAAAACATCAAGCAATAAGATAAGGACACAAATCCCGGATGGACGCCCAGATGATTCAGTTGGGTGGCAGCCTCATCCCGATTCCGTTTATCGGGATGGGGATGGTCGATATTAGAAAAACCATCCCCAAGCCATTCGACTTCGCTCAGGGGAGCGCTGCGCTTGAGGCTGCCACCCATTCCGTTGCTGTTCGCAATAGAACCTATTGAGCCACAGACTCCGTTCTATGAGATACGATTTTTTCCTATTGCTTTCCTCCTCGAACTGTGCTATAATCTTAGTTGAAAGCAAAACAGACTGAGACAAAAGGAGTATAGTGTCTGCTTTGCGAGGAAAGAAATTATATGGGTAATATTGATATTGAAGCGATTATGCCTGTTTATACTGAAACCATATAAACAATAGCTCGGCTAATATGACATGGAGGTAAATTGCTGTGCAGGCTCGATATTATAGTGATCTATGTTCCAGATCAGGAACCAGATAGTGTGTTTGTGATTACTGCATACGAATTGACTGGAAAACCCTTGTTGGCTTATCGACGTCGGCGTCGACGGAGAAGAAAAAAATGAATCAGAGCAAATTTCCCCCCAATTGGGATGAAAAGCGTGTACAAGAAGTCCTTGCACACTACGAATCACAGTCAGAAGACCAGGCTGTTGCTGAGGATGAAGCTGCATATGAAGATTCCTCTCAGACATACATGGAAATCCCAAACGATCTCGTCTCAAAAGTGCGTGAGCTGATAGCAAAAAGAGCAAGTTAAATAACCGGCCGAACATGTCGCTGCCGGGTACGACAGATGAGACGCGAGATTCGATTTTTCTGTGGCACTGTTGCTTTTCTCCTTGTGCCATGCTATAATTATTATTATAAGCGAAGAATAACCGGATGTAGCGAGTCGTCCGAAATAGTGGGAAGTACTAAAAAGAAAATACGCGAACTTCTTATACATAAAGAAACAGCCTGTGCTTACCGTTTTATATAGACTGTATAATCATTGTCATGCACCATAGGAGGATCACGATGTGCAACTCTACCCATGAAGAAAATGATTTAGAATCTTGGCGGATCCAGCTAACTGAGTTGAACAACCGTTCACGCTGGTACAGCAGCCAACTCTGGCAGTTACCGTTTACCTACCTCGCAGTTACAGCTATAGCGATTGCGAACCTTGAATGCCAAAATAGATATATCGTTGGGTTATCATTCCTTGCAGCTTTTGTACTTGGTGTTTTTGTGTCTTGGCACATGAAAGGAATCTTGGATGGGGAGAAAAGAGCCGTAGAAGGTCTAGT
>DAOVMB010000462.1 GCA_030630905.1 Sedimentisphaerales bacterium | reverse complement strand
CTCCGCTCAGAGCCTGCCCCTTCAAATACTTTCAGGGCAAGCTCGTGAACATAGTTGAAGGGACGGCGTCTCTAACCAATTCGCTTTCCCTTCCGAGCATCGAGAATCGGGTATCGAGCTTCGTCTCACGGAGATTTTTCTGGAATTTGGTTGATCTTAACAATTAATTTAGTACAATATGTAACAAAATACGTATATCGTATGTAGTATGTAGTATTTTGAATGGAGAATGGAGAAATCAAAGAAGTAAAAAGGTAAAAGGGAAAAGGTAAAATGAGAGTAAATCAGACAATTCCGTCTCTCATACTCAACTAAGAAGGGAAGAAAACGAAAAATTTGAACTAAAAAATGCAAAACAAAGCCAATTTGTCGGAGGCCAAAATTACGTTAAGTCAGTACAGGCAATGGTTTATAGAGATTTTAATGGTCGGAGGCGGCGAAAAAACAAAGCCAAACAAACCCAATTTTGCCGCTCTTGACGCTGGAATGAGGGCTTGTTATCCTATGCCGGGAATGAAAATGAATACTTACTGTGTTAAAATGGTTAAAATAGAACAGCAATAATAAGCAAAAAAGGAAAAAGACATGCCCGGTAAAAATATCCCTTTTCAGATTTCATTGGCACAATGGTCCTGGCACAAACGGCTTTTCGGCCAGGCCGAGCCGAAACTGGACAATCTCGAATTTGCAAAAGAAGCCCGCGCCCTCGGCATTAAGGCTATCGAGTACGTCAATATTTTCTTTATGGACAAGGCGAACGATACGAAGTACCTGGCTGAGATGAAGAATCGTGCCGAGGACCTCGGCGTCAAATCCGTGCTGATTATGTGCGACGACGAAGGCGCCCTCGGCGACCCGGAGCCGCACCTGCGCAGCAGGGCCGTCCAAAATCATCATAAGTGGGTTCGAGCAGCAAAGTACCTGAGCTGCCATTCGATCCGGGTCAATGCCTACTCGAAAGGCACGAACGACGAGCAGCAAAATCTGGCCGCAGACGGCCTGCGACAGCTCAGCGAATACGCCGCCGGGCACGATATCAACGTAATCGTCGAGAACCACGGCGGCCTTTCGTCCGACGGCCGGTGGCTGACCGGCGTTATCAAAAAGGTGGACCTGCCAAACTGCGGGACGCTGCCCGACTTCGGCAACTTTCCGCCCGAAACCGACATCTATGGCGCCGTCGAGATGTTGATGCCGTACGCAAAATCCGTCAGCGCCAAGAGTTACGACTTCGACGAAAAAGGCGATGAGACAAAGATCGACTACTACCGAATGATGAAAATCGTGCTGGACGCCGGCTACAAAGGCTATGTTGGCATCGAGTACGAGGGCGAAAGGCTCAGCGAAACCGACGGCATCGCAGCCACCAAAAAGTTGCTGGAGAAAATACGCGACAAATATGCGAACGCTTGAGATGGATATCAAGCCGAACGCGTTATATTGGCAAGGCAGATTCGGGCGTTTCTCTTGAGTCCTTCGAGGCCCAGGCGTTTGATTGGAGATTCGGCGAATTCGGCTTCAAACGATTCGGCGTCTAAGCTCAGAACCTCCTGCAGATCGATTTGTGCCCTGTCGCGATAGAATTTGAACTGCTTGTTCCTGCAGGCCGGCGCGTTCTTCTGATAGGGACAGGCAACGACACACTCGTCACAGCCGAATAGCCGGTCGCCGATTTTCTCGGCCGGCCCCGGCGGGATTTGGCCTTTGTATTCTATTGTTAAATAATTAATGCACCTGCCAGCATCGAATTGCCCGTCGGCCCTCAAGGCGCCTGTCGGGCAGGCATCGAGACACTTGCGGCAGCCGGAACAGTCGCCGGCAATCGGCTCGCCGGGCGGCAGTTTCAAGTCGGTGATAATCTCGCCAAGAAATAACCGGCAGCCGAGTTCGGGATTTATGAGCATGTGGTTTTTCCCGATAAAACCCAGGCCCGCCCTGACCGCCAACGCCCGCTCGGCAAGGGGCGCTGAGTCCACGCAAATTTTGGACTTGAAGCCGGCACCGGCAAGTGACTTTATAAAATCGACCAGCTTTCGAAGCCGCTCTTTGATAAATGAATGATAATCTTCATATTGGGCGTAGCCAGCGACTTTACCCGTCGGGGCAGCCGTGTCAGGCGGTTTCGGTTTATGCTTCGGCGGCGTGTAATTCAGGCCGACGACGATAACCGATTGTGCATTTTCCAGGAGCTTTGACGGATCGAGGCGCTTCTGCAGATTTTTATGCATGTAATCCATTTGGCCCGCGAAGCCGGACTTGAGCCACTCGGCGAAAATTTCCGCCTGCTCGGCATCTATCGGCGAGGCGTCCGTCACGCCGAGAAGGTCGAAGCCAAGTTCGATTGTTTTATGCTTTATGTCTTGAGATAAACTCATAAAAGCGATTATACTAAATACCGGCACGATTTTTAAGTCCGCAGTTAGTGATGATAAAATGGAGAACCGATAAACATGGAATCGAATTCGAATGTATTACCCAGCCCGCTTCGCGGCATCATTCCACCTATGATTACTCCGCTTCTGGATCGTGATACCCTTGATGTCGCCGGCCTGGAGCGGTTGATCGAGCATATCCTTAGCGGCGGCGTTCACGGTTTGTTTATCTTAGGGACAACCGGTGAAGCGCCAAGTCTCAGCTACCGCCTGCGATACGAGCTTATTGAACGCGTCTGCGGACAAGTTAAGGGGCGAGTACCCGTGCTGGTCGGCATTACCGACACATGCTTCACCGAGTCGCTAAACACAGCCAACAAAGCCAGGGACGCCAGCGCTCAGGCGGTCGTGCTGGCGCCGCCATACTACTTTCCGGCCGGCCAGGCAGAACTGATCGAGTACCTCGAACATTTGACGCCGGAATTGCCGCTGCCCTTGTTCCTGTACAACATGCCGAGCCTCACCAAAGCGGTTTTGAGCCTCAGACCGTGCGAGCAGCGGCCGATATTAGCGGCATCGTCGGCTTAAAGGACAGCTCCGGCAATATGGTTTATTTTCACCAGCTCCAGTCCCTGCTGAAAAACTATCCGG
>DAOVMB010000273.1 GCA_030630905.1 Sedimentisphaerales bacterium | reverse complement strand
ACCGAGAAGGACCTGGAACGTCATGTGGCTTCGGCGGTACGCCAGCACTGGAAGAACTTTTTAGCAGCGGTTGATTCTCGCGGCAGGCCCGTATCCGATATCGAAGAAGGTTATATTACCGCTACATCGTGCATCATGGCCAATATCGCATGCAAACTCGGCAGGACTTTGGTCTGGGATCCCGAAAAAGGCCGGGTCGTGGACGATGACGAGGCGAATGGTCTTTTACGTCGGCCGTATCGTCAGCCGTGGGTCCATCCCGATCCGCAAACTGTCTGAATCCGGCCGGACCCCAGAGGCGATATTGCAGCGACGGCGTAAAATTGCTTTTGGCAGGATATAACTTAAGAGCGAGACATAAGAGTGAAGGTTCAGTGCGAATTATGTCCGAAGTTGCGACTGATTCAACACTGGGAGATTTCGCAGGCGAATCCCAAGGAAGGGAATGTCCCGGCGTATAATTGTTCGCACGATGAAACGTGAGAACAAACTTTCCGACAAAGAAGCAGAGTTCTACAAAAAGGTCGAGGGAATCGGATACTACTATCTGATCTCTATCCTGTCACCAGGCCAAATGCAACTCGTAGACCTCCAGAGATTTAACCTCGGCATTCCCACCCTTCGTGAAGATTTCGAGCGACTTCGAATTGTCGGCAAGAATCACGCCTATCGGCATATAAACTCTGCCGTCATTACCGAATATTTCAATCGAAGTTCGATCTACCAACAATTCTATGCTTATCTTGCCATCCACCGGCTGCAAGGGCGCCGTTTTCTTCTGACAGGACAGCTCCTGTTTCCGGACATTATAGACTACGGGAATATCTCGAACGATAAAGCCGATTTCCCGAATGTCACCGACCTGCAGCTCAGCACGAATATGAAAAAGCTCACCTGAGACGTCCGAAAGCAGATTCTCTCCCGGCTTTAAGGTTTTGTTCTTCCACCGCCATTGCTTCTTATGGAGTTTTTCAATCTCGCGTACGGGTCGAGCAAACATGCGTGGTCCTTCTTCGGTTGTCCGCAGAGTTAATGTCACCGGAAACAGCATCATCTGGTTGAACGGCATTTGCGGCATTGCGATCCGGCCCCATGCTATCTGGATTCGCCGGCCATCGTTAACTGGAATATTACTGAACGTTTGGGAAGCATAGAAACAGTTGCCGTAATGGAAACGGACCGCATCCGTCTGGCTCTTGAAGTGCGTACCGTCGAAACTGCCGATCAGATACTCCCCGCTGGCGCCGTACAATATCCATTTTTTGTTATTTTCGTCTCCATCGACCGGCAGCGTGAAAAGTTCGGGGCACTCATGAAAGCACTTGATCTTGCTCTGCAATTCCCACGATTTCAAATCTTTGGACGTGAGAAATCCCATCGTACGATCATCCAGATATAGCGCCATCACCCATTGACCTGTCAACTCGTGCCAGATTACTTTTGGGTCGCGATTACTGCCGTTGATATGGCCCACAACCGGATTATGCTCATATACTTTCCAGTTTCTGCCTCGATCGTTGCTATAGGCGATCGACTGGGTGAAGGGCTGGTCTTTGGACATCGGGTTCGTCCCGCCTGCGGAGGTATAGATGCATACGATGACTTTTTCATCGCCGGTTTGGAAACCTGCGGTATTGTTCACATCGACAACCGCGGAACCGGAAAAAATCGTGCCCAGCCGATCGGGATGAATCGCGTCACCCAGCTCTGTCCAGTGGATAATATCCGTGCTGACCGCATGGCCCCAGGTCATATTACCCCAGTTCCAGCCATAGGGATTGTGCTGATAGAACAGGTGATATTCCCCGTTGTAATAGACCATCCCGTTGGAATCATTGTTCCAGCCTCGCCGGGAAGTGAAATGCAACTGCGGGCGTAACTTCTCCCGATAGACATTCTCTTCGCCGATATATGTGTCCGCCTGGTAGATAGAATCAAATCCTTTACTTTTAGCCGGTTCATATCTGTCCACGCGAAGGGTCGCTCTTTTCCCCTCAAAGTCGCGGATATCGAGAAATACCCAGAAGTCGGGTTCGTCAGGGGCCAGCTCGATTTCAAATTCCCGGACGTCCTTGTCATTTATAACCAGACGGATCAGGCATTTCTTTGCTCCGTTCTTGACGGGAAAGTTCAAATATTTCCTCTGCAACAAAAATTCCCGGGTCTTACTTGTCATCACGCCATCTTTTTGAGCGCCAGTGGCAGCCAGAGAGCCAGAGACCGCTATGAGAATAGCCAGCCAGAGTATTTTCATCGCATTTCCTTTCTCAAACTGGTCCTATGATTTGGATGTATTATCAAGATCGAGCGTATCGCCAACCTCTTTCTGCAACATTTTTAGCCGAGCCTTTAGTTTCTTGATTACGCCGGCGTTGGCCGGATCGTCGGCAAGGTTTTTCATCTCGAACGGGTCGTCTTTGAGGTTGTAGAGCAGCGTCTTATTAATCTTCGGATAATAGATCATTTTATATCCGTCGGCGCTTACCATTCTCTGCAGGTCGATATAGCCGCCGTATATGGCGTCGTAGCTGCTTTTGGCTTTGCCGTTAAGGAGCGGTATCAGGCTTTTGAACCGCACTTGTCGCGGCTTATCGACGCCGGCAAGCTCCAGCGTCGATGGCATGATATCCTGGAGATAAACCGGTGCTGTAATCTTTCTGTTCTTCGGAACACCCGGCCCGGTAACCATCAGCGGTACTCTGACGCTGTGGTCGTACATATTCTGTTTTCCCAGCAGGCCGTGATGACCTACCGCCAGTCCATGATCCGCGGTGAAAAAGATATAAGTATTGTCGGCCTTTCCGGTTTTTTCGAGCGCATCGAAGATGCGACCGACCTGCGTATCCATGTGGGTTATAATCGCGTAGTATTCCTGGCGGTTCACCTTGACGGCGTATTTTGTCCGGGGAAACGGAGCGAGCTTTTCGTCTCTGAGCTTTGCGCTGCAACCGATCGAGTCCTTGTAGGGATATTCCGGCAGGAAATTGGCGGGGACTTTGACGTTTTCCAGCGGGTACTTATCCACGTATTGCTTCGGAGATTGCCTCGGGTCATGCGGGGCGTTGAAGGCCATGTACATGAAGAAGGGCTTTTCACTCTTCGAAGCATTTTCGAGAAAGTCCTCGGCATGGTCCCCGAGAACTTCGCTCCAGTGTTTGCCGCCTTTCCAATAGCCGCCGTACTTGGTGTCCCACGGTTTCCATGCATCGGGTTGTCCCTCGATAGGGCGATTGTATCCCTCTTTAGTCTGATTGGGCATGCCGGGGCGGACGTCCTTGACGTGGTCGAATATATCTTCCGGCTTGATACCCTTGACGTGCCATTTACCGCTCATATAGGTTTCGTAACCCGCCTGCTTCATGTACTGCGACCAGAACCTGCCGGCAGCCGTTTCCTGCTTAAGATTCGGCTCAAGGTCTCTGGCTGTCCACAGGAAACGGCCCGTATTGAGCATCGTTCGGCTTGCCACGCACACGGCGCCGTGCCAGGCGCCCTGATTGTATGCGTGTGTAAAAGTCACGCCGCTCTTGACGAGCCTGTCGAGGTTCGGGGTCTGTATTTCGTCGCAGCCTAACGAGCGCAGCGTCTCAAAGCACTGGTCATCGGCAAAAATAAACAGGATATTCGGCTTATCTTTTCCTGCGCCGAGAACATCAATCCCCGGCACCGAAAGCGCCGCCGCACCAAGACCAACCGCTTGTAAGAATCTTCTTCTCGTCCATCTCGGATCACTCATCTTATGACCTCCCGTATAAACACAACTTGTTATCTCATATGAGTTTCGATTGTTAAACCGTAACTGTACTTATTTATGCCAGTATTTATTGACGTTCTTTTATAGCAGACAATAACCTGTTCCACGGAAAATTTCAAGATTCCTTAAGCGGTAGTCAGTTGAGTATCCGACTATTCTTCAAGGAATTCCTGTGTTATAATAGTTAGGGGAGCAGTTTCAATTTTCGCTTTTAGCAGCTTGTGGTGCCATTGGGCCGATTTGCTCGCCGAACACTTTTCCCAATTTGTATGGGAAGTACAATCCGCCGTAAAGACCCAGCACAATGAGTAACATAGCCAGGGCGATAATCAACCTCCCTCGTGTCACGGCTTTGTCGCCTTCAAGCACCTTTGTGTCTACGAGGACTTTCGTCCCGGGCGGCGGCATCTGTTTGTGCTTGATTACCCGCCATCCTAATCGGCACATATATAAACCGAATGGGACAATACTCAAAAAGATAAACGCAATGACTATTCGTATAATCCGCAGTAAAACATCAGGGTCTTCGAGTTTCATGAGCCGATCCTCACCCCAGGGTAATACAAACAACATTAATATAGTTAGAACCAGAACAGAGACAAGGTAACCGAAAAGTACAAGCCATCGAATCTTCTTGTCTGCCTTTATCACCTTTCCTTGTCCCTGTATACTATCCATTCCGATTCCCTTTAAGCGGAATTCTTCGGCTACTTTTGAAGCCTCGGCTTCTGTGCCGGATTCCCACATCAAGGCCTCCCATTTGCCGGATTGCCATTTTGATGTCTTCCACAATGGTTCTGTATCTTTCAAATACACCCTCCAGCTTCCGGTATCCTGGTCGTGGTTGATTTCTATCTT
>DAOVMB010000028.1 GCA_030630905.1 Sedimentisphaerales bacterium | reverse complement strand
GTACTGGTTGAAAGAATCCGTGACAACGGTGAAGAGGCGATATTTATCGACAGCTTTGCCGGGATTTGTGATTATCTGAAGGAAAACGTAACCGGTGACGATTTGGTAGTTACTATGGGCGCAGGTGATATTTGGAAGGTGGCAGATGAGTATCTTCAATGGGTTAGAGGAAATTGTTGAAAAAGATTATCCGTTGGCCAGGCGGACATGGTACGGACTCGGCGGACCGGCTGATTATTTTATCAGACCCAAAACTACCGAGCAGCTCAAGGAAGTTGTCAAACGGTGCAACGAGAATGAGATCCGAATCTACGTAATGGGCTACGGCTCAAATCTTCTTATCGGTGACGACGGTCTGCGAGCAGCCGTAATCAAGCTCGAAGCTGAGCAGTTTGCACAAATCAAGTATGATGCCCAGGAAGTTATCGCCGGAGCTGGAGCGGAATTGAGCAAGTTGGTTCTAACGTGTGTGGAAAAAGGGCTCTCAGGCATCGAAGCCCTAACAGGGATACCAGGCTCGGTGGGCGGAGCCGTGAAGATGAATGCGGGTGGTAATTTCGGAGACTTAGGCGCAGCAGTGGAATCAGTTACACTGATGGATAGTGCCGGTAAAGCCTTTGAAAAGAACAAACCGGAACTGGCATTTGACTACCGCAAAACCAACATTACCGCAAAATTTGTTCTGAACGCCCGGCTGAAATTGAACTCCGCCGATCCGGAGCAAATTATGCGGACGGTCAAAGAAATCTGGATTTATAAAAAAAATAATCAGCCGCTGAACACGAAAAATTCAGGCTGCATATTTAAGAATCCGGCAGGTGCTTCAGCCGGCGCTTTAATCGACAGGGCCGGCCTAAAAGGACTTCAGATCGGCGGAGCCGTCGTCAGCGAGAAACACGCCAATTTTATCATCGCCGAAGCCGGATGCAGCAGTCGCGATGTTACCAGGCTGATAGAGGCCATAAAACAGAGAGTCAAAGAACAGTTCAACATCGAGCTGGAACTCGAAATTGAAATCTGGGATTAGTAAAAAGCCACAGAGAACTCAGAGATAAGGTAGGGTGCGATGAATCGCACCAAAGACGAAGCAATTATAAATTGGAAATAGTACGTAGCAAACTAAAAGTAGCCGTTCTCGCCGGCGGCATTGGCGCCGAGCGGGACATCAGCCTTCAGAGCGGCAGATGCGTTGCCAAGGCATTGAAAGAAGCCGGCTTTGATGTAGTAACCGCCGATATCCGGCCGGACAATCTTGATATATTGAATGACAAAAGCATCGACGTGTTCTTTCCGGCACTGCATGGCAAGTTCGGCGAAGACGGCCGGCTCCAGCAAATACTCGAGGACAGATCGCTTCTCTATTCCGGAAGCGGGCCAACCGCAAGCAGCCTGGCATTCGATAAAATGGCGAGCAAAAAGCTCTTCGAAGAAATCGGTGTAGCCACGCCTGCGGCTATTGAGTTCGGCCCCGAGACTGATATCGACCGGCTTGAAGAACAATTACGGCATTTTACAAACAGTTACGTAGTAAAACCCATAAGACAGGGAAGCAGCGTTGGTGTGAATATTATCTCGACGCCGCACGAAGCTGTCGAGGCCGCAAAGGAAACATTTGGCGAATTTGGCGATTGTATGGTCGAAGAATTCGTGCCGGGCATGGAAGTGACGGTTGGCATCCTGCACAGCCGGGCCTTGCCGATTATTGAGGTCCGGACAAAAAGTGGCTTCTACGATTATCACGCAAAATACGTCGACGAGCAAACAGAGTATCTGTTCGATACAATCACGGACACGGCAATGGCGGCAAACATTAGCCAGGCGGCGCTTGATTGCTTCAACGCACTGGGCTGTCGGCACTTTGCAAGGGTCGATTTCATCCTGGGAAATGACCGAATCGCTTACGCTCTGGAGGCCAATACGATCCCGGGCTTTACAAGTCATTCACTTTTGCCCAAGGCGGCAGTAAAGGCGGGACTTTCAATGAGCGATCTGTGTAGTAATATTGTCGAGGCAGCATATTCATCGCTCGCCGGGCATAAAATATAAAGCAAGATGTGGGACCATGGCAGCAAGTAGAAAAAGAAAAAAGAGCAAGGCAAAAAGAATATCATTCAAGCTCAGCGGCTTCAAAAGAAGGAAAAAGCAACGAGCAAGCTGGTTTGGGCCGAGCCTGATAATTATTCTGAAAGTATTGGCAGTCGTCTGCGTCTTGAGCGGGATCGTCATCGGACTCATATTCCTGGAGAAATATGTGAAAGAGACTGTTCTCGACGGGAGAGGATCGATCGATCTGGAGCTTGCCGGTGTTCCCCTCTGGGTCAGTGACCAACTCAAGGACAAGATCCAAGCAGCGGCGATAGAAAAGGCCGGCAATGGGCTTGATGAAGATATTGCCCTATCCGTGTGGCGTAATCTCGACCAGCTCACAGCCTGGCTGGACGATGTAAAAGTGCGGCCCACTCATGACCGCATCCGCATCGAGGGCCGGTGGCGAAAACCCATAGGCCTGGTCAAGTTCAGGCGGCTCAAATTCTATGTTGACGCCGAGCGGATTGTGCTGGATTTTGTGCCGCTGTTGGAACTGCCGATCGTCGAGATAAAGGGACTGCCACCGATTACTAAAATGCCACCTCTGGGCGAAGTCTGGCAACGAGACGACCTCGCCGCTGCTGTGATTATATTAGACCGGCTCGACCACAGGGACAAATTCCTCACATCCGACAAGCCGCTGCTCTATGAGATCGACCGCATTGACGTAAGCAATTTCAACGGCCGTCAAAACAGCCGCCATGCACATATTATTCTTTACTCGAAAGACGATGCCGAAATTACCTGGGGTGCCGAAGTGGGCAAATATCAACGACATCTGGAATCTACAGATCAGGAAAAATTAGCCAAGCTCTATGGCTATTACGAAGATTACGGCACACTGTCGGGCGGCGCAAGATACATCAATCTACGCGATCCGCAGGACAAGATCCCCCTGCCGATTGATAAATATTAGACGCCTGCAAGACTATTCAATCCAGCTGCCAAGTCGGCATAGCGATAGGGTATTTGAAATTCTAAACAGATTGATTTAAGCTTCTCCAAAATGGCCTCACTCAATCCGCTTTGGAAATCCGCATCGCCGTTGCAGCAAAAGATTCTGCACGCCGAAAAACGATATTCGTAAATAGTACACTTGCCGTCAACGTTGTAAGGACACCGGCCTGACAGCATCGGCTTGACAGTCCCGGAATCCAGATTCGCAGCCAGATACATCAACTCCGGCGGGGTAATAAATAAACGATGGTCGAAGCCTTCGAAATCACAACAATCGCCGCAGGACTTGCACGTCCCGGCTATGTCACCACCCGAGCACACTTGCAGGTCCAGCCACTTATAAATTTCAGCTACTCTTTCGAGCAGTCGTCTGTTTGCTTCGGATCCTGCCACCATTTCTTGATCCTCTTGATTTCTTCTATTTCCTCGAAGCTGTAGAGCCTGCCTCGATTGATGCCGGGGCAATTTTGTGCCGTCTTGTTCCAGACGCTCGGGCCGGCCAGGTTGTTAGGCCAGAAGGGCCAGCTCCGACACTGGCTTGGCCTAACAGAATAAATCATACACTGTTTACCGCCGGCACCGGCCTGCAGGAATATGCAGTCTTTGGTCGTTTGATGTTCGATAATCGTCATTCGAAGCCCGACTCGCTTGAGGTATTTTTGCCGGAACTGCCCCACCGTCATTTTCAGAAAATCGGTAATGATTTCAATCTCCGGCCTCGTAACCCAAATATATCCTTCCCCCGGCCCCGAGCAGCACCCCCCACACTCTGCACACTCAAAATGCAAGCCAGCAACGTACCATTTAGTTTTGTCTTGAATCATTGATTTCACGCATTAACGCCAACTAACACTAAGAGTCTATCCGAATAACGGTTCGTTATCACTTGTCATGCTGAACGCAGTGAAGCATCTGGGTTGCGAACGGCGATATCAAGCCCAGATTCTTCGGCTTCGCCTCAGAATGACAAACGCTAAAGGGTAATTCGGATAAGCTCTTAGTTTTATCGCACGCCGCCCGCGGGGATTCCGGCAACCTCTCTCACATCTTCTCTGATGACATCGATGAAGTTTATAATCGGGGCCTGGTCCATATTCGGATTAGCTGACCCATCGACTTCGCTCAGAGCAGGCTTGGGAAGCAGCTCAAGGACCATAGCACTTCCGGCCTTGATGCCTTTGAATTCTTTGACCACCGCCCTGTTAGCTTTTCCCGCCGTCGCCAGGATATCAAAGTTTTCCAGCACTACCTTGCCCTGGAGCTTGATGTCAAAGACTCGCCGGCCCTCACGGTCCTCCGGCAGGGCGTTAAAGCCGAGACGAACTGTGTACACAGCGGATCCTTCTCCGGCGGCATCATCGGTCAGCGGCACTTCGCAGCGAAGCATCCCCCGGCAGCCGGATGTAAATAGCCAGGGCTTGTCGGTGTCGGCTATGTCAACACCTTTGAAGTCGTGGCAGAAATATCCCATTCCGGGCAATATTTTGGCACGCAGATCGAACTTTACGCCGTAGTTGGGGAAGTGGGTATACGAATTGGTCTTCGGATTGGGATAGCTGAACCAGACGGTTCCTTCGTTATCCTTCCTGTCTGCGGGCGCGCCGAAATTTACAGTGAAACGCTTTACAGGTGTCAACTCACCCGGGGTGACATAGACCGTCCAGGGCTGAGCCCTGCGTGGTTTGCGTATCATCGCCAACGAGCAGCGGATGGGATACGAGCAAGTGCAGCCGGCCGCCGCCTCCTGGCTGAGCAGCACACCGCCGGCGGGTATCACACTGATGGCACAGCCCGGGCGGTAGGCGCCGAAGATGGTTACTCCGTTGTCCTGCTCCAGGTCATAAAACGCCGTGCAGGCCGAGCGGTAGAAAAGGCCTTTCGCCGAGGCGGCGGTAGTGCCGCAAGTATGGCCGGGTCGTAAGAACTCCCAGGGGACTTGCTTGCCGGTGATCGGATGGTCCCGCATGATAATCTCGCCCGTTCGCAGATCGCAGGCCTGCGGCTCCAGGATGATTTTATCGGCGACGATGACCGGCCGGGTGCGGTAGTTCAGCGCTCGCGACCAGGCCATCTTGCCGTCCCCGGCGGACAGCGCCGTGATGCGCCGCCATTTCATGCCGCCCTCTCTGAATCTCCACGCATCGTGGTTGCCGTGGTTGCCGAAGAACAAGAGCAATCCGCTGCTGTAGGCGGCTCCCATTTTATCGCCGCAGCATCCGGTCAAATCGACGGGACGTCTCCATATCTCCTCTCCGGTAACGGCGTCCAGCGCAAAAACAATCCTAACGTCGGCGTCATCATAAGTCAGAGTCCCTTCGGGAAACTCCTCTTTGAACAGCTCGGCTTTCAGAGAGCTAATCAGGTAGTTCTCCTGAGCTTTCCGGCTATACGATTTGTTCTCTTTCAGCTTCGCGGCTAAAAACGCTTCCTTTTCCCTGAGTTCTTCGAGAACTCCTTCTCGCTCTTTGTACACGCCCATTTTTATAAGTCTTCGCCTTCTCTTCAGGGCCCGGTTTCTTTGTCTGCCTGATATTCCGCTGTCGGCGTAGAAGATTTTGCCGTCCCCAAGCGTGATTGTTATATTGGCGATCTTTTTGCCGTCGCGCTGCCACAGCAGCTCGCCCGTCTCAGTGTCAATAGCAAAGACTTTGTCAGACGCCATCAGATTATTGGTGACGGCGTTTTTCTGCAGGAACTCTCCACCCCCGGCAAAAGACGTCATCGACCGATACATAAATCCCGACCTTTGTGCCGCCATCCGCAAATCATCCGGCCCGGGATACGATCTCCTGGCGGATTCATACGATGCCCTGTCCGCCTCGGAGATATCCTCCACACCTTTCCATCTGCCGTTTTCCACGAAACGCTTCAGCATGGCGCCGTAATCTTCTTTCATGGCTTTGGCGGCCGAGCCGTAGAGTATATTACCAACGACTGATATATAGCCCCATCGGCGCGGTGTTCCATCGGATGAGGCTGGAACTTCGTATTCACGGATAGTAAGGCCGGTCTCCGGGTCCAGCTTGTAACATTTATCATAAGCAGCCACATACAGACCGTCCTGCGTGACAACCAGGTTTCCGCAGTCGGCCTTGACTTTGACGCGGACCGCTCCGGGAATCTCCCTTTTCCACAGCAATGTGCCATTGAACGCATCGGCGGCGGTGATGATCTCTTCGCCCTCCATGAACAGCCGGCCGTTCATCGAGACAGGACTTTGCGCGCATGCGTGCCGCTCGACCATCCCCTGCGGCCCGGGCTCTCCGAACCATAGTACCCCCAACGGGCCGTAAACAAGCTCATCGCCCGAACAGGCGGTATTTTGAGGATCGCAATACTGCTGCGTCCAGGCACCGGCGCCTTCCAGCGGGCCTCTGACGTACTTTCTCCAGGCCACTTCCCCATCGTGATGAAAACTCAGACAAGCCGTACCTCCCCAGGGGCGAAGAATACGCCGGCCTTCCTCTCTCGTCCCTGTCGTTCTGCCCGTCAGGATCATCCCATCGGAAGCGATCAGGTTGGCGAAATAGTCCGGCAGAGATTCCATATCCCAAGGCTCGACCACAACCCGGCTTCCCAACAAGCCGGCGGCATCGAGGTTCTTCCGGGCGGCAGCTAATTTCTCCGGATCTTTTTCCAGACCGACGATTTTCAGTTCCGTTCTTTTCGTCAATTCGTAAGCCAGGCGCCCCTGCCCGCAATCGAGGACCAGGGCATATCCTTTCGTTATACCGCTGTCGGCCAGAATTTTTTCCGCGGCGGCCTTGTATGTTTCGCTCAGCGAATCGTCAGGATAGGGATCAGCTTTTATTAACGGCTTGATTTCTTTGGCCGCCGCGATCCTGGTCTCGCCGAAGCAGTAAATTGGTCCTTCGTCGCTGCTTACAAGCAGAGAACCGCCGGAGGCAGCCAGCCCCACTGCGGCACCATTTACGTTGCTCTTCCATACTTCCTTGCCGGTCTTTGCGTCAATTCCGACGACAATACATTCGCCGCCAGTGAATACAACATCGCCTGTGAGTATCACCGACCGAAGCCCTTTTCTTGAGTAGCGCCACTGGAAGCTGGAACCTTTCAATCTTCTTTCTTCCCGGGCGGCGTCGGCTATTTTCTTGGTCAATTCATCGATTCGCTCGTTAAGCTTTTCGCGCGAACTCTCATCGGCCGAGCTAAGCTTTGTTTTAGAATCATCCAGTTGACTTTTCCATATTTTCCGGTCTCTCGCCAGCTTTCCGGCCTTACTCACGGCTTCAGCATAGACCGTCCGGTTGATCGCGTACACGCCTTCTCCGGTCACGATGTATGAAAACTCAGGGGTTACGGTCATGTCTATTCCCGGGAACCAGGCGAAAGCGTCGCCCCGGCGTTTACCGGTTTTGGCATCATAAGCAACCTTATGAGGTTTGCCAGAGTAGTCCACTCCGGAGATGAGCCTGTCATTGTCCAGCAGGGCCCATGTACCGCCCCGTTTGGCGCCCGGCGAGGCGTAGAATAGAAACTTGCCGGTATGCCGATTGAAACCAGCCGGCATTGACCGGCCCGAAGGAATGTAGAGGACATCCCTGGATGCGATTGGATAACCGTGCGGTGATATTCCGCCAAACTCCAGTTCATGGGCCCGGTCACCAAGCGTATCGTTTTTCCAAACCACCGAGCCGTCGCCGGCCCTGAGGGCGCAAATGTAAAGTCCCTCATACGGGAAGACACCCGCCGCGAAATATACAATCCCATCGTCGACCAACACGCCGGTCCTGACCGGCCAGAGCGATATCATTCTTTCGTTGCCAATGATTTTCTCATCACTGGGGCCGGGGCGGTATTTCCACACGAGCGAACCGTCTTCGCCTTCAAGACAGTACACATAACCATCGTCGGAACCGAAATAAACCTTGCCGTCATAAACGGTTGGAGCAAAACGAACCGGCCCTTCGGCAAAGAATGTCCAGCGGACCTCGCCATTGGTTACGTCGATTGAATAGATTTTATTTGTCGTGCAGGAACCGAAATAGGCGCTGCCGTCGGCTATCACCACGTGATACGCATTGTCGTTGTGCATTCTCGGCAACTCTTCGGAGGGCATCGGCCAGGCCGGTTTGGGCTTATGAGCAGGAACATATTTCCATTGCAGAAAAAGCCCCGGACCAACGGTTTCGGAGGTAATCCCGCTTCGAGTTATATCAGACCGGTAAGTCGCCCAGTCCTCAGCGACGCCAACGCCGCAAACAACGAGCAAAATAAGAAAACCCCAAAAACCAGTTAGAGAACGAAAAAACGCCGATAACAACCTGGAATCACTCATTGCGATTTGCTGTTTCATTGAATAACTCCTTAAAGGACAATAAAAGATATTTGAGATACTAAATTATGCCGGTTCACTGCCGGTTTCGTTGAATTGAATCATAATCAAATTTGCCGCTCTTGAACAGTACTTATTAGACTAATCGTGATCCCGTATAATATAATTTTGGCTCTTCCGTATAATGCGCAGGTGCGCACCTCTTCCTATTATGGACAAAGGGTATTCTATGGTGGGGCTGTAGGTGATAACAGTCCCAGTGGAACCGTTTACTTCCTTGATACACTACCGGATAAATTTGTTGATATTAGAGCCGAAGGATTCGAACTTGATGAGTTTGACGAGATACAACCATGGGATCGGGACTGAACTTGTGATATGTGGATAATATCAAATCACCACTACTGCCTGGCTTGGAAATGTGCCATTTCCCCCTCGTATTTTCCCCTCGTATTTCCCCACTATTTACAACACCTGCGAACGTCTTGACAAACGCTTGCTTATAGATGTCCCTGGATTTCATGTATAACCGCCGGAGGCTTATTTGCAAACAATTTCTGATACCGCTACGGTATTGAGAGCGTGTGCGAGGAAAAAGGAAAAATTAAAATATTGCGCAAGTTATCCTATAAAATCTTAACTTGTCCGGCATTTATGGTATTCTTTAGGAAAAACAGGATAGTTCTCGACGTCAGGAACTGTACTATTTTTCATAGCAGGATCGATTATGGCAAAAAAAGATAAATTCAGGCAGATTTTGTCCGAGCAGGTGGTTCTCGGCGACGGCGCTATGGGAACAATGCTCTATCAGCACGGCGTGTTCCTGAACAGTTGCTTTGATGAACTCAATATAAGTAATCCGAAGCTGATAAAAAAAGTTCACGATGGTTACGTGCGAGCGGGAGTTGACTTTATTGAGACCAACACCTTCGGAGCCAACGAGTTCAAATTAGCCAGGTATGGTCTGGCTGAGCAGGCCGAAAAGATAAACCGCTCTGCGGTGGAGATCGCCAGAGACTCGGCGGCAGAGAAGGTTATGGTTGCCGGTGCGCTCGGGCCGCTCGGCTGTGAACTTACTAAATACAGCAAATTAACGAAACAGCAGGCGGCAGCGGCGTTTCAAAGACAGGCAAAGGCGCTTGTCCAGGCCGGCGTGGATTTTCTGATTCTGGAAACCTTTTCAAGCACCGAAGAGTTGCTGACTGCAATTGGCTCGGTGCGCAAAATCACTGATTTGCCGCTTGTTGCCCAGATGAGCTTCAACGAAGATAACGAAACCATTTACGGCGAAAAAATCGAGCAGGCCATAGCACGAATTGCGGCAGAGGAGACTGTAACGGCTGTCGGATTGAATTGCTCGACAGGGCCATCCGGGATGCTCGGCAGTCTGGAGCTTATACGTAGCGTTACCGACAAACCAATATCGGTTCAGCCCAATGCGGGACTGCCCCGACAGGTTGAAAACCGGACGCTCTATATGTGCACCCCGGAATATATGGCTGAATACGCAAAGCGATTCTTCGAGAAGGGCGCAAAGATAATCGGCGGATGCTGCGGTACTACGCCGGAACATATAAAAGAAATCGTTCGTGCCGTTCGTTCGCTCGATAAGGTGACGGCTGCCAAAACCCCTGCGGTTAGAATAACGGCTGCAAAGCCGGCTGAACATGCCGAAGGACGGCAATGCGCACCTTTGGCTGAAAAATCACGATTAGGCGAAAAACTATCAACTGGCAGGAAAGTTACGACAATCGAACTTACCCCGCCGCGAGGTATTGACATTAACTCCATACTGGGAAAGGCCCAACTCTGCGCAGAATCCGGAATTGACGCAATTAATATCCCTGACGGCCCTCGTGCAAGCTCCCGGCTTTCGCCTATGGTAACGGCGGTTAAAATCCAACAAAACGTAAACATAGAAGCTGTGCTTCATTTCTGTTGCCGGGACCGAAATTTAATCGGTATGCAGTCCGATATGTTAGGGGCTTTTGCGATTGGATTGCGGAATATGCTTATTATCACCGGCGACCCGCCGAAGCTGGGAGAATATCCAGATGCTACCGGTGTTTTCGACCTGGATTCAATCGCCCTTACAGGCGTTGTTAAAAACCTCAACTGCGGGACGGATATAGGCGGCAACAGCTTCTCTCCCCCCCTATGCCTCAGTATCGGCGTAGGCGCCAATCCGGTTGCCTCTGATTTGGACCGCGAGATAGAGAGATTCAAGCGGAAAGTCGAGGCCGGAGCCGAGTTTGCCATAACTCAGCCGGTTTTCGACATACAGATGTTATTCGATTTTCTGGAAGCGATTGAGCCTTTTAAGATACCTGTAATCGCTGGTATCTGGCCGTTCACAAGTTTCAAAAATGCCGAGTTTATGGCCAACGAGGTGCCAGGTGTTGTTGTGCCGGAGCAGCTTCTTAAGCGAATGAGTTCGGCGAAAACGAAAGAGCAGGCCAAAGTGCTGGGTATTGAAATCGCAAGAGAGATGATAGAGAAAATCAGCGATTACGTGGCTGGCTTTGCGGTGAGCGCACCATTCGGAAATGTTAAAACAGCTCTGGCAGTTCTCGGTAAAATTGATATCGGCCGGATTTGAGGCATGTATTATGCAGGAACAAAGCCTTAGCAGGCAACAGCCAACTCTTAAAAAGAGTAGCTGAAATTTACGAGTGGCTGGATGTGCAAATCCAGGCGAATAAGGAATTGCGGGACAGCTTACTTGTTTCTCCTTTTCATTGAGGTCCTTTCGTGCGGAATTTAAGGTTCTCTGTCCGAATGGTGGTTCCTTAAGCTTTATATCGGTCTTTTTCGTAATTATTGGAGGTTCCTATGCATCAATCCCTTAACGGACTGCCATTCGTGCCGGAAGCTCTAATCTTGCCCACGGCTGGTAAAAAAACGTTGTTTTCTATGCGCCTTGCACTGCTGCTATTATGTGCGGTTGTTCCGGCTGTTCGTCCGGCGTATGGCGAGACGTTTTCGTTTGCCATCATCGCGGATCCGCATATCGACGGAAATCCGGATCACAGAGCCAAGTTCGAGACTGCGGTTGACTGGATCATTAGCAACAGGAAAAGTAAAGATATCGAACTGACCTTCATGTTAGGAGATATTGCATGGGGCGGCTCCGGAAAAAATCGAAATCTCGGAACGGCAAAGAAAATACTCGACCGCCTCAAAAATAATGGAATTACTTACATTCCCGTCATAGGTGATAATGAAGTCCAGTACGGTTGTGAGAAGGAGTTTCAGGAGGTCTTTGGACCACACTATAAGAGCCTCTCCGGGAATCTCGACAATTGGCGGAAAGCATCAGTTCCCGTTGCAGGCAAGTATCTTCAGAATTTCTCCTTCGATTATAAGGATTGTCATTTCGTGTGTCCTGATTTCAATTCCAGGAAAGCCCGCGATGAGGGCGGTGAGCTTCATGATTTCGCAGGCGGTAGCTGGCCCTGGTTCAAAAATGATATCGAACGATGCCCCAAGCATAAAAAGGAGAACATAGTCATTATGACGCATATCGGGATGTTTAACACCGGATTCGAATTTGCGGACCGGTTTGTTTATTCAGAAAGCGAGATGGACACGATAAAGAGCTTCCTCAACGACTATAAGGACAACGTGGATACGAATTATGCAGGCCATCTTCATCTGAATTGGTATGTGCCGGTATGGTCCCGATTATTCGTTCCGCTTTATCATGTTAGAGTGACGGATGAAACATGGTCTCAGTTACAATGGCCCGAGAGCGTTGAGCCGGGATTGACAGTCAGGTGGGTGCAGGTGGATAACAGCGGCTTGAAAATATCCTATCATCAGAATATCGAAAATATATCTGAAGAAGAGCCGGTTCAGAAATGAAGTATGTGTGGTAATCGTGCTCCGGCTTAAATCCTGCCGATGAGTTCATTGTGTAGCGGATTTGACGCCTCGCTGAACCCCGAGGAAGTCCGGTCTGGCCTTGTTTCGTCTTCGGTCGGGCTGGAGGTATTTGTAGCCGGAGTTGGGATTATCTTTGTCGTAGGTGAAAGCATCGCGGTTTTCTATGAAGTGTTTGACGTAGTTGACCGGTATGGCAAAGCCGAGTCCGCCGAGGAATATATATCCCATATTCGTAACGCCGATAACCTCGCCGGCCAGATTGAACAGTGGGCCGCCGGAATTGCCCGGATT
>DAOVMB010000011.1 GCA_030630905.1 Sedimentisphaerales bacterium | reverse complement strand
TTTATTGATAAAAGCGATTCTCGGCACGCGGTACCGTTTCATCTGCTGATCGACGGTAATCGACTGGCTTTGGACGCCGCCCACCGAACAGAGGACCATGATCGCCCCGTCCAGGACTCGCAACGAACGCTCGACTTCCACGGTGAAATCCACGTGGCCCGGAGTGTCGATCAGGTTGATGCTCTTGTCTTTCCACGTGACCTGGGTGGCGGCCGCCGTGATCGTGATGCCGCGCTCGCGCTCAAGATCCATATAGTCCAGTGTTGCCCCGCCTTCGTTGGCGTGGACTTCCTGCATACGATGAATACGACCGGTATAAAACAAAATTCGTTCGCTCAGTGTTGTCTTGCCGGAGTCGATATGTGCCGAAATTCCAATGTTTCTGATTCTACTAATCTGCTTCATTTTTTCTCAATGCTATCAATTAATTACAATGCTAATTCTCTTGTCGCCAGGCTCGTCAAAGGCCCGGATAACACTTATACTTTTGGTCTTGTTGGTGAATAACCGCCAACAATTATTCAGGGTATTCCGCAAATTAGAGGTGAGTAAAAGGTGCTTACTGTCCACAAATAGCGAAACATTCCTTATATTACAGCCAAAACTTTAAAGCAAGTGAAAAATAATGATTATTGCAAAATAATTACGAATAATTGAAAATAAGCCTTCCGGCGCAAAAATAAGGTACTCAACATGACTGGGTTTTAAATTGTCATGCTGAGCGAAGTGAAGCATCTGGGATTTTAACGGGATTTACGCTATGTTGCCGTTGGAGATTCTTCGCTGCACTCAGAATGACAAATTTCATATATACTTATAATAACAATACTTACGTAAGGCCCAGTCAAGTTGTAAAGGTATGGTATAGAGTTGGAAGTGTTGCGTATTTATTCTGACAGTAAGGATATATGGACGTGCAAACAGTTAGCGTTGTTGTGGTATTGGGCTGGAAATTGGTTCACCGGCGATCAAATCCCGGCAGACATACTCTCCAGAAACTCTTTGTTTGTAGGATACTTCTTGAGCAGCTTGAAGAGAGAGTCCATGGACCCGCGGGATCCGTAGTTAGACAAAACACGCCGGAGCGTAGCCAGGCCGCGGGTATCGTCATTGCTGTAGAGCTTGGCTTCCTTTCGTGTGCCGCTGGCCGGGATGTCGATCGAAGGGAAGATTCTGGCCTCGGCCAGAGAGCGGTCCAGAACAATCTCGCTGTTGCCCGTACCCTTGAACTCTTCGAAAATAAGCTGATCCATTCGAGAGCCGGTATTGATCAGGCACGTCGCGATGATGGTGGCGGAGCCTCCGTTTTCAATTTTGCGCGCAAGCCCGAAGAGCCGGCGGGGGATTTCCAGGATTCCCGCTTCCAGTCCGCCGCTCATAGTCTGGCGGCGGGGTGCGCCTCGCCTGTGGATTCTGTTGTTGAAAGCCCTTCCCATTCGCGTGAGACTGTCGATCAGCAGGACTATCTCTCTGCCGCATTCCAGTTCCGTTTGTATATGGGCGAGCATCAGCTCGGCGAGTTCTGCGTGCTCATCTGCACTTTGGTCGCTCGTGCTGGCCACCACTTCGGCCCCCTCTACCGCCCTTCGAAAGTGGGTAACTTCCTCGGGCCGCTCATCCACCAGCAGCACGATGATACGGCTTTGGGGGGAACATTGCCGAATCGCCTGGACGATTTGTTCCAGGATAACGGTCTTTCCCGCTTTGGGCGGCGAGACGATCAACTGGCGTGTGCCCTTGCCGATTGGCGCGATCAGATCGACGATACGCATGCTCTCCTGGCCGGAACTGCCCAGGTCAAATCGTTCGTGCGGATCGATTGCCACCAGATCGGCAAAGCGCGGGCGTTTGCGGAAGGCCTCCGGTTCCATGCCTCCCACCGACTCGATAGATACCAGTTTGCGCCGGCCTTTCTTTCGTTCGATCTGGCCGGTGACGGTTGCTCCTTTAGTGAGCCCAAGGCGGCGAGCTATATCCGGTTGCACTATCACTTCAGACGACCCTGGTCGATAAGAACGTTCGGCTGTTCTGATCGCGAACTGCTGTTTTTTGATACTTTTCAATATTCCAGTAATTGTATCGGCCATAAAAACGTTCCGTTTAAGCTTCTACAGAAATAAATGGTGAACGAGAAAACGCTTGTATCATACAACATTATTCAGCATTTGCAAGTGGCTGTCGATGGCCTTAAGCATTATTTCATCCGATCTGCATTTGAATAACACCTTGCTTTCTTTTATTTCCTGTCTCGAAACTGCCAGATAATAACACATAACTCCACCCGGCAAAACTATAAAATCCTGCCGAATTACCCTTTGAATCCGTCCAACTTAGCACATGCCTTGTGAAAAGCCTTTCCATTTGACATAAGGCCGATATCGACTTACAATCACACTGACAAGGAACCATCGCGTGTAATTGTTGTTCCGGAATATGCTGTAAATCATGTAATGAGGTAAAGGATTATGGATACAAGAGACAAAAGCCCGAATCTTTCCCGCCGCACGTTTCTAAAGACAACCACAGCTTCAATCGCAGCGGCCTGTGCAGTTGGCTCCGGCTGTGACGGACAGTTAAAGCTCGGAAAGTCGAAGCGCAATATCCCGGTGGGTCTGCAATTGTATTCCGTCAGGACGGAATGTCAGAAGGATCTTCCGGCCACAATTGCAGCCGTCGCCGACATTGGCTATCAGGGCGTCGAATTCGCAGGCTACTATGACTATAGCGCAACGGACCTTCGCAAGCTGCTCGATGACAACGGCCTGAAATGCTGCGGCACCCATGCCCAGCTCGACACGCTGCTCGGCGACAACTTGCCAAAGACCATTGAGTTCAATAAAATCATCGGCAATAAATACCTGATAGTTCCCTGGCTCGATCCGAAAAAGTATGGCTCGGTCGAAGGCTGGAAAAACGCCGCCGATATGTTCAATGAGCTGGCGGAAAAAGTCGAACCTCACAAAATGCAGGTTGGTTACCACAACCATTCGCATGAATTCAAACCTGTCGATGGCCAGGTCCCGTGGGATATCTTCTTCGGCGGCACGCGCAAGGACGTTATCATGCAGTTCGATACAGGCAACGCCATGCACGGCGGTGGAGACATGATCCCCTATTTGAAGCGCTACCCCGGCCGGGCCGTCACCGTCCATCTGAAGGAATACTCCGCCACAAATAAGAACGCCATCTTCGGAGAAGGCGACATCCCCTGGGAAGAGCTGCTCAATCTCTGCGAGACCATTGGCGGCACCAAGTGGTACATCATCGAAGAAGAAAAAGACGTCTATCCTCCGCTGAAGACCGTCGAGCTATGTTACAAGAACTTCAGAAAAATCCGCCCGGCGTAACCTTCTTCCGTTCCAAAAGTATTTACTCAACCCCCGGTTTGCCGCCGGGGGTTTTCTTTTGCCGCCATCTCCTTCAATCAACAGGGGATTTGCCAAACAGCAATCAAGGTAATTGCTTTTTACGGCAGGATTTGGTATCCTGATGGTAGGGTGCGATGTATCGCACCAATTTATTATCGATATAATTAAATGGTGCGAAATTTCGCACCCTACTTACTTTTAATATGCACCAAAGCACGCAATCGGAATTAGAGACAAAGGGACTTGTATTCGATATTAAGAAGTACGCCATACATGACGGCCCGGGAATTCGTTCAACGGTGTTTTTCAAAGGCTGTCCATTGCAATGCCTGTGGTGTCATAATCCGGAAAGCTGGAAGGCCCATATCGAGATCGGACTTCGCGAGGGCCGATGTCTCGGATGCGGTCAATGCGTAGAGGCGTGTCCACATGAGGCTGTTTCGCTTGTTGAAAACCGTCCTGTAACAGACGTGGAGAAATGTGTACTATGCGGCCGATGTGTGGATGTTTGTTTGGCAGGCGCCAGGCAGATCATTGGGCGGGAGATGGCCGTTAACGAGGTCATGGCCGAAGTTGGACGAGATGTCATATTCTACGACCAGTCCGGCGGCGGTGGCACGTTCTCCGGTGGCGAACCACTAATGCAACCGGACTTTCTCCTGGCTCTGCTGAATCAATGCCGGGCGCTGAATATACATACGGCGGTGGATACGAGTTGTTACGCGGAGCCGGAGATTGCCGAATCGGTTGCCGAAAGGGCCGATCTGTTTCTTTGCGACCTCAAACATATAAACAATGAAATGCACGAACGTTTTACCGGCGTAGGAAATAAGTTGATTCTGGAAAATATCAGGCGAATCTCGCAGGCGGATAATAAAATCGTAATCAGGATACCGATCATTCCCGGCTTCAATGACAACCCGGAGAATATCGAAGCAACCGGTAAATTTGCGGCGTCGCTGACGGGAGTCGGCAGGATAGACATCCTGCCCTTTAATCGTGGGGGGATGGAAAAATCGGCTCGACTCATGGACGAGATTAAATCCATGCGGATTGAGACTCCCGATGAGGAGCAAATGAGTTCGATAGCACAGAATCTGAGCAAGTACGTATTCGAAGTAAACATTGGAGGTTAGTGATATGAATGAAAGAGTAGAAAAACTACGAAAAGAAAGTGTTGAGACCCGGCCGTATATTTCAACCGAACGGGCGGAGCTAATAACCGATTTCTACCAGAGCGACATTCCCCAGCGCGAATCTGTTGCAGTCTGCCGTGCCCTGTCGTTTAGGCACCTAATGGAGAACAAAACAATATGTATTAACGATGGCGAATTGATTGTCGGCGAGCGCGGTCCGGCACCGAAAGCTACGCCGACTTATCCCGAGCTATGCTGCCATTCTATGGAAGACCTGCACATTCTCGACAGCCGGGAAAGAACTCCATTTGTGGTTTCACAAGAAGTTAGAAATATCTACAGCGAGAGAATCATTCCCTTCTGGACCGGTAAAACCCTGCGGGAAAAACTCTTCGCCTCAATGGAAGAAAAGTGGCACCAGGCTTTTAATGCCGGAGTATTCACCGAGTTTATGGAACAGCGTGCCCCCGGCCACGCCATTCTTGACGACAAGATTTATCGCAAAGGTATGCTGCAATTCAAACATGAAATTGCGGAAAACCGGAGAAACCTCGACTATTTCAACGATCCTCGCGCTTATGAAAAGGACCAGGAATATCAGGCGATGGATATCTGTGCCGATGCTGTCATTACCTTCGCTCAAAGGCACGCCGAAAAGGCGATACAGCTTGCACAGCAACAAACCGATCCTGTTCGCCGCGGTGAATTGGAACGGATCGCCGAGGTCTGTTCGCACGTGCCGGCTAATGCGCCGCGTAATTTCCGGGAAGCATTGCAGTCGTACTGGTTCGTACATTTGTCCGTGATTACGGAACTGAATACATGGGACTCCTTCAATCCGGGCCGTCTCGACCAGCATCTGCTGCCGTTTTACGAAAAAGGCCGGCAGGAAGGAAATTTAACAGATGAACAAGCTATAGAGCTGCTGCAATGTTTTTGGATAAAGTTCAATAACCAGCCCGCTCCGCCGAAAGTTGGAGTTACCGAGGAACAAAGTGGAACCTACACCGATTTTGCGTTGATTAACATTGGCGGAGTAAAGCCGGCCGATGGCAGCGATGCGGTCAACGATATTTCATATATGATGCTGGACGTGGTCGAAGAGATGCGCTTGATCCAGCCAAGCTCCTGCATTCAAGTCAGCATGAGGAATCCCGACCGGTTCCTGAAGCGCGCCTGCGAAGTAATTCGTACCGGATTCGGGCAGCCTTCCGTCTTCAACACCGATGTCATCATTAAGGAAATGCTCCAGGACGGCAAGAATATGACGGATGCCCGTACCGGCGGTCCCAGCGGCTGCGTGACGATCAGCTCGTTCGGCAAGGAAAGCTGCACCCTTACAGGCTACATTAACTGGCCCAAGATTTTCGAACTTGCCTGCAACGACGGCGTTGATCCGAATTCGGGCGAGCAGGTGGGGCCTCGAACCGGTGACGCCCGCAAGTTCGATTCTAATCGGCAGCTAATGGATGCGTACAGGCAGCAGCTTGAGTATTTTATCGACCTGAAAATCAAGGGCAACAATATCATCGAAAGGCTCTACGCAAATTACATGCCCGCTCCCTTCATGTCTATTATGATGGATGACTGCATCGCCAGCGGGCTCGATTACCACAACGGTGGAGCGAGATATAATCCAACTTACATCCAGGGCGTTGGTATCGGTACGTTAACCGATGCGCTGGCGGCGGTGAAGTATCATGTTTTCGATGAGCAGAACATCTCGATGGACGAATTACTAAAAGCGATGCAGGCTGATTTTGAGGGATATGAACACCTGCAGCAGAAATTGCTCTACAATACACCAAAATACGGTAACGACGATGATTACGCGGACGGCATCGCCGAAGAAGTATTTAACGTTTACTACGATCTGCTTAACGGTCGCCCAAATACCAAGGGCGGCAAGTATCGTGTGAATCTTCTCCCTACAACGGTACATATTTATTTTGGCTCTGTTATTGGCGCCCTTCCGAACGGCAGAAAAGCCGGCGAGACGGTCTCAGAAGGTATTTCGCCGACCCAGGGCGCCGATACGAAAGGTCCGACCGCCGTTTTCAAGTCGGCGGCCAGAATCGATCACGCACGCACCGGTGGAACTTTGTTGAATATGAAATTCAATCCGCAGGTGCTCGCCGGCGAAGGCATCGAGAAACTTCTTCATCTGATCAGGTCTTACTTCAAGCTCGACGGCCATCATGTCCAGTTCAATGTTATTGACGCCGAAATGCTAAGGAAGGCCCAGCAGAATCCCGAACGGCACCGCGATCTGATCGTAAGAGTCGCAGGTTACAGCGATTACTTTGTAGATGTCGGCAGGGACCTGCAAAACGAAATTATTACCCGCACCGAACAGCAGTCACTGTAAAACTCGTTCTGCGTACTGTGTGCTGCGTTCTGAGTAAATGTAGGGTGGGCCTTGGCCCACCGATCGAATTCTTTGACATATAAACATCAACGGTGGGGCAGAGCCCCACCCTACGTGCTTTTTTTACCTTTTGACTTTTTCCTTTTCTGACGTGGAGACTTATTATGGAGAGAATATTGGCTTTGCTCACTGTGTTTGTTGCAGTTGTTTTTCTTGCCGGCTGTGGGCCCACCGCCAGGCAGGGGCAATTGGAACGGTTTATCGAATTTCATGTCGCAAAAGTAGAACCTTTGACAAAAGAGGCGAATCTTGCCTATTGGGATGCTTCCACGACAGGCAAGGCGGAAGATTATGGCAGACTCAGCGAATTACAGCTTGAGATAAGCCGGCTCTACAGCGATCCTCAGGACTTCGCCTTTATCAGGGACATAAAAGAATCCGGCCGGATTAAAAATGCCAGGCTGGCCCGGCAGTTGGACAAATTGTACTACGCTTACCTGCCGAACCAGGTGGAGCCGGACCTGCTAAAAGAAATAGTTGGCCTGGACGGCAAGATACAGGAAAAGTACAACAGCTTTCGCGGCACCATGGACGGCAAAAAAGTCACCATGAGTGACATCTATATCATCCTGACAACGGAAAAAGACTGCCGTAAAAGGGAACTGGCATGGAAGGCCAGCAAACAGGTGGGAAATGTGATTTTTGCCGATCTCATCAAGCTGGTCAAGCTGCGTAACGAGGCGGCACGAAAAGTTGGCTTTGACAATTATCATACTCTTACCATCGTCACGGGCCAGCAGAATGTGAAAGAGCTCGACCGCATTTTCGATGAGCTTTGTGAGTTGACAACCGAACCATTCGCCCGGATGAAGAATGAGCTGGATATCATTCTGGCGGACAGTTACGACATTGCCACAGGGGATTTGATGCCGTGGCATTATCATGATCCTTTCTTTCAAAGGACCCCGCTGGTTTATGACCAGGATTTGGACCTCTATTATAAGGACAAGGACATTAAAGAATTGGCGGAAAAATATTACGCCGGAGTCGCCCTGCCTGTGGATGACATCCTCGCAAAGAGTGATTTGTACGATCGTGAAGGTAAATATCCACACGCTTTCAGCCATGATATAGACCGGCGGGGGGATGTTCGTATTTTGTGCAATCTTCAAAACACCGAACGCTGGATGGAGACTATATTGCACGAATTGGGTCATGCGATTTACAGCAAATATCACGATCGTAATGAGCCCTGGCTGCTCAGGGAGCCGGCCCACAGTTTTACCACCGAGGCGATAGCGATGTTTTTCGGTCGGTTGAGCCGCAATGCCGCCTGGATGCAGGAGATGCTCGATCTGTCTAAGAAAGAACGAATGGAGATTGAAGAGGTCAGCAAGAAATACCTGCGCTTTCAACAGGTTCTTTTTGCCCGCTGGGCTTTGGTTATGTACAACT
Source organism: Sedimentisphaerales bacterium (assembly GCA_030630905.1). Lineage (GTDB taxonomy): Bacteria > Planctomycetota > Phycisphaerae > Sedimentisphaerales > Anaerobacaceae > JAFGPJ01. The sequence goes on along the minus strand of DAOVMB010000011.1, from coordinate 7,465 downwards.
TTGAAAAGCAGCTTTACGCCGATCCCGATCAGGATTTGAATAACCTGTGGTGGCAGCTTGTTGAAAAATATCAATTTGTCAAAAGACCGCCGGGTCCTGTTGACGCCGGCTGGGCTTCCAAACTGCATTTCACCACGGCGCCATGTTATTATCACAATTACATGATGGGTGAATTGTTGGCCTCTCAACTGCACCACCACATTATTCACGAAGTCTTTAAGCTTGAATCGGGCCGCGATGTAAGCTATGTGGGCGAGAAAGTCCTCGGCGATTATCTGCGCGAGAAAGTCCTTGGCCCAGGCGCCCTGTATCACTGGAACGATATGATCGAACGCGCAACCGGCGAGCCGTTGACGCCCAGGTACTTCGTAGAGCAATTTGTAAAATAACGCCGGGGATACCCATGAGCCACTACATGCATCCTGATTCCTAAATATACTGTGGAGCAAGACATGACGTACTTGATTGCTATATTCATCTACTTGTTAATCCTGACAGGTATCGGCATCTACAAATCCCGGCAGGTTAAAACCCAGGAAGACTTTACCGTCGCCGGGCGAACGCTCTCGCCCTGGATAATGGTCTGCACAATGCTCGCCGTCTGGATCGGGACAGGTTCGATCGTGGGCAACGCGGGCAAAACCTACCAGATCGGCATGTCTGCTCTATGGCTGCCTTGCGGGACATTCATCGGAATGATATTGCTGTCTTTTATCGCCACCCGCGCGCGCAACATCGAGGCGCTAACCGTGCCGGAGATCATCGGCAAGAGATTCGGCGCCACCGCACGCGTGTTGGCGGTCATAGCTTTGATCCTCGCCTACATGGTGATTGTGGGCTATCAATTCAACGCCGGCGGCATGGTGCTGGAAGTTATCGCCGGCCAGAAGGACAAAGTAACGCTCGATGCCGGCAGCCCGCTCACCAGGAGGCAGGTCCGCAAGGGCTATTTCAGGTATGAACCGCCGGCCGATTGGACCGGCGTGGCGCACGTCGGCTTCGAGGCCAAAGACAAAAGCACGGGACAATGGTCCGGCAACCCCAGGCGGTTCACCGTCCTGGTAGTGCCTTCCAGTGAAATCATCGCAGTCAACGAGGCCCTGGAGACAGCACGCGACAACGGGGCCGTCACCCCCCTCGCCGAGGCAGTAAGTTCACTCGGCAGTATCGGAGTCTCCGGGATCGAGGGCTTGAATGATCTCGACAACGTGGTCGCTATTAAGCAGAACACGATCACACGGATCACGATCACAGGGTACGGCGCAGGCTTTGGCAACGATGAGCAGATAGTCCGGCTTGTCGGGCCGCCGAAAGCGGGAACGGTGTACCTGCACGAGCCCAAGCTGACATCGGAGAGAGCCACGATCATCGCGGCGGTTTTCATCGTAGCCTACACGATGCTCGCCGGGCTGATGAGCCTGGCTTTTGCGGATATCGTAACCGGGACCGTGATCATGGGGACTTTGCTGATTGCGTTTCCCATAGCATTGATCAAGGCGGGCGGACTCGCCGGCATGGCGGCCGCCTTTACGGAAATGGGTGACCGGCCCGACCACATGCGGTTTTGGGGTATGTTCAGACCCGTGGACTACATCAATTTCTGTCTGCCCGTGTTCCTGCTTGTACTGGGCGACGCAAATCAATATCAGCGCATTTTCGCCAGCCGAAATGCCAAGGGGGCTCGAACGGCAGTGATCGTCATGATCTTTGTCGCCCTGATCATTGAAGAACTCATCATCGCCGAGGCATGGTTTGCCAGCAGCCTCATACCGGACCCTGAGAACGGACGTTACGTTCTGATCTACGCGGCCCGTCACTTCATGCCGCTGGCCCTCGGACTGCTGTTTATGATAACCGTCGTGGGGATCATCATCTCCACCGCCGACTCATTCCTGCTCGTCCCCGCCACAACCTTCATTAAGGACATCTACCAGGCACACATAAATCCCAAGGCTTCGGAAAAGAAAATCATCTTTATGAGCCGGTTCATGGTTCTGACCTTCGGTGTGATAGCATGGCTCATCTCGCTCGCATTCGCCGAGAGTACGACCGTTTTTGAAAAGGCGCTATATGCTTTTACAGTTTACGGCTCAGCAATAACCCCATGCCTGGTCGCTGCGCTCCTCTGGAAAGGCGCAACCAAGGCCGGCGCGATCACCTCGATTCTCGCCGGCACAGTCACTACGCTCTTGTGGGGAGAAGTGATAAAGGATCGTCTCCCGGCCCAGGTGGCGGAACTCGACGCGGTTCTGCCCGCGATAACGCTCTCGGTCATCTGCTTGATCGTCGTCAGTCTTTTTACTCAAAAGCAACAGCCAACTGGAGGTGATTCATAAATGTTTGCCCCCAATGTTTACATCGAAAGAAGAAAACGCCTGCGAACCGACGTCCAGGCCGGCGTGATTCTTTTGCCGGGCAACGAAGAAAGCCCGATGAACTATGCGGACAATCAGTATCCGTTCCGGCAGGATAGTTCTTTTCTCTATTTCTTCGGGCTGGATTATCCCGGCCTGGCTGCCGTCATCGACGTCGATCAGGGTACTGAATGTATGTTCGGCGACGATTTGACTGTCGATGATATAGTCTGGACCGGACCGCAGCCAACATTAAAAGAAAAATGCCGCAAGACCGGTATTTCTGAGACTGCCGGACTTGATAAGTTGCCGGATGTGTTAAAGAAGGCCGTAAAGCAGGGCAGAAAAATCCACTTTCTCCCCCAGTATCGACCGGAGAATGTTCTGAAAATACAACAGTTGCTGGGGATACCGCCGTTAGCCATGTGGCGAGGGCATCTTGCCCTTGTTTCTTACCGTTGGCAAGATGCCAACGGGACACAAGGCCGGGACGGCCTCGCCACGCACGTCTCAGAGCCATTGATAAGAGCGGTCGTCGCTCAGCGGTCAATAAAGATCGAGCAGGAGATCGAGCAGATTGAAGCGGCATTGGATATTTCCTACGAGATGCAAACGCTCGCGATGAAAATGTCGAAGCCCGGCATATATGAAAGACAGGTCGCCTCTGCGATGGAGGCGGTTGTTTTATCCCACGGCTCGGCTCTTTCCTTTCCGATGATTTTCTCAATCCACGGCGAGACGCTTCATAATCACCATTACGGCAACAAAATGCAGGCCGGTGACATGGCCGTCAACGATTCCGGGGCGGAATCCCCTCTTCATTATGCAAGTGACATTACCAGGACCGTACCCGTAAGCGGAAAGTTCTCCCGGAGACAAAAGGAAATCTACGCTATCGTTCTGAACGCACAGGAAAAAGCAATCGAAGCTGTAAAGCCCGGCGTTGAATTCAGAGAGATCCACCTTCTTGCCTGCAGGGCACTCGCATCCGGCCTAAAGGACCTGGGATTGATGAAAGGCGATATCGAACAGGCCGTTCAAGCTGGAGCGCATACATTGTTCTTTCAATGCGGATTGGGGCACATGTTGGGACTGGATGTCCATGACATGGAAGGGCTGGGAGAAGAGTACGTTGGTTATACCGATACGATCAAACGCAATCCCGAGTTTGGCTTCAAATCTTTGAGGCTGGCTAAGGCCCTTGAGCCGGGTTTTGTAATAACGGTCGAGCCGGGGATTTATTTCATTCCTGAATTGATCGACCGATGGAAGGCAAAGCAAAAAAACTCACAATATATAAACTATGAGCTGGTTGAGGCATACAGGGATTTTGGCGGCGTCAGAATCGAAGATGACGTTTTGGTAACGGAAACCGGCCATCGTATCCTGGGCAGAAGAATACCGAAAACAATCAACGAAGTTGAAGAAATATCATCTTGCTGATTATAAGGATTTTCCGTATCGGAGCAAGATGCATGGGCCCGGCAGTAGGATCTCGATACCGTGGTGCTCAGTGTCACTGAGTAACGTTAACGTGTTTGCCCCGGGTTTGAGATGTTTGACGTTCACCTTTATATTTGTAAATACAAGGTCGTGGTTTGCCCTGCCGGATGTTATCGAATAAGGATGACCGTTAATCTTGAAGTGCTCGGTAACAGTTCCTTCGCCGCCGTCCCAGATTCTGACCATTAGCCTGGCAGACTCCACATCGGCCGGATTTCGAGGCAGGTTGATTGTCGCCGTTACCGGCTTCGATGCGCGAGACCAGAAAGGCTTCGGCAGCACGGCACATTTGTACAGTTCGACATTGTTCCTGCCTGCGGGAAATACAAGGCCGTCGAGCACATCCGTCCAGTAGTGGAAGCCTCCCTTCAAATGCACCAGAGCCTTTAGTGCAATTGGTCCGGCCTGGCTGGGAACCATGCTCGTATCCCAGGTTAAAGAGTAGGGCGGAGACGTCACTTGGCCTATATGATTGACGTACTTCCTGTTATGGGTGTAGCCATGCCAGTCGTTCTCACGTTTGTTGCCGTTATCGTCGAAGCCGTCGTGCCGGCCGAAATACTCGACTGAGATTATTGATTTCTCGTAACGCTCGGGATAGGACAATCTTATATGTACGCGGTCAGGCAGTGTCGAGCCAGGCGACTGAAGTTGTACGCGGGCCTCGAAATCGTGCAGATCGTTATTTTTCAGGTCAGGATGGTCGGGCTTGAGATAACAGCGGACGGCGGCCTCGTCGATAATAAAATGTCCCCAGAAGGTTTTACCCCGGTCACACGCGAACTGCAGCGCGTTTTGGCCGTTCACAAGGTGTTCCACTTTGAGTGGAATCTCAGGATAAGAGTAAGCGCAGTGTTTCTCTTCTGTGCCGTCGTCACCAAGTGGATAAACCTGCTTTCCGTTGACGAGAAAGCGTTTGTTGGCGGTGCCGGGATGGCCGCCCCAGACTTCGAGATACAACTCCGCACCCTGCAGTTCGAACAAATCCTCCGGCACATTAATCAGCGTAAAGCCGTTTACTCGGGCCTCCGGTCTTTTGCCGTAAACTTCGTGGAGGCTTAGCTCGGCGTCATTTACCCGTAGCATTCTTCCGCTGGAGTTGCTGATAGCAGCGTCGAACTGGGCCCAATGTTCTCTGAAGAAAACTCCCTGAGCGCTGCAGTTACAGTATCCTGAAAATGCGATACATAGAAACAAAATAAATATAGTGTTCTTATTCATAATCGTTCTCCTGATTTAACCGAATTTACATTGCAGAGTGGCCGATGTCAATCATTCCTTATCTTCGATAATATTTATGGGAGGAAACTTGTTTGCAGGAATCTGATTGTAGTGTTACCATTTGCTTTGAAAATATTTTGAAAGGACATTTAAATGGCAGAAAAGCATGTCCCGAGCGAAGCCGAGGGATTGGCTATCGACGGAGGTCCCAAAGCGGTGACAAATAAGTTGGCCGGATGGCCTCAGTTTGATGAGAAGGCAATCAGTGCCGTGCAGGAGGTTCTCAGGTCGGGCAAGGTTAATTACTGGACCGGTCCGAAGGGCATGGAGTTCGAGCGAAAATTTGCCGAATGGCAAGGCAGTAAATACGCCATCAGCGCATCAAGCGGAACTGCGGCTCTTCATATTGCGCTCAGCGCGTTGGGAATTGGCCCGGGTGACGAAGTGATTGTGCCGAGCTATACTTTTATCGCAAGCAGTTTCTCAATCGTTCAGGCCGGAGCCGTGCCGCGTTTCGCCGATGTCAATATCGACGACCATTGTATAAGTATCGAATCCGCCGGGAAGCTCGTAAACGAACGGACCAGGGCGATAATGGCCGTGCATCTTTACGGCAACGTCTGCGACATGGACAGTATTCTTGACTTCGCAAGGAAACATAATCTCTTTGTCGTCGAGGACAATGCCGAGGCCTTTGGCGGTGTCTATAAAGGCAAAAAGACCGGCACCCTCGGCGATATCGCCGCGTGCAGCTTCTGTCAGAACAAGACGTTTACCACCGGCGGCGAGGGTGGTATGGTGACAACCAACGACGAAGATCTGGCATGGCAGGCACGAAGCTTTCGTGACCACGGTTATGACGTCAAGCAGCGGTTGAGCATGCTGGAGCTGGAGCAGCGACTGCCTTATATCCATAACATGGTAGGCTGGAACTATCGCATGACCGAGATGCAGTCGGCTATCGGGCTGGCGGAGCTCGAACGGATTGATATATGGAATCTTCCCAGGCGCAGACGTAACACACGTATCATAATCGATTCGATAAAAGATTTGCCCCGGGTCGTCCATACACCGATCGATACCGAAGAGCGTAAGAATGGCTGGTACGTCATGGCGTTTTCTCTCGATATTGAAAATATGACCTGTGACATTGATCAATTTGTCGCCGCCTGCGCTGCGGAGGGCGCCCCGTGCTGGAGGGTTTTCTGGCCGCAGTGCCATACTGAAAAGACCTTTCAGCAACACAATTCCTTCGGCAAGAGCGGCTTTCCGTTCAAGTCCAAAGAGTATGCGATTCCCGAAAGTGTTGACTACAGTAAAGTGGAAGTACCCAACGCCGTCTGGCACCAAAGCCACACATTTACCTGTTTCGCATTTCCAACCTATACCGAAGAAGATTGCCGGCAGATAGGTCAAGCGCTGGCTAAGGTAATAAAGGCCTATGTGGCACGGGCTTCCAGCTCGTGAAAGGCATGGCCAGGATGGCCATGCCACGTAAATAAAAAGAAGGATTGATACTATGTCCAGTAAGCTCAAATGGGGTGTAATCGGCTCGGGTGGAATTGCCGGAAGGAGAACGATTCCCGAGGGTATTACCAAGGCCCAAAATGCAGAATTGTCTGTGGTCTTCGATATCGATCAGCAGGTGAATGCCGAGGTGGCCAAAGAGTCCGGCGCCGAACAGGCGGCAAGTATTAACGAACTGCTCGGTACAGACATTGATGTTATTTATATCGCCACGCCGGCCCATGTTCATGCCGAGCAGGTTCGAGCCTGCGCTGAAGCCGGAAAGCACGTTCTCTGCGAGAAACCTCTCGGAATGACGGTTGCCGAGGCCGAGAGCATGATCGAGCTGTGCCGGCAAAAGAGTGTCAAGCTCGGCTGCGCGTTTATGATGCGCTTTGTTGCCCAGCACCAAAAGGCCCTGCGGCTCATAAAAGAAGGCAGACTCGGTCAACCGGTCTATGCGCGTGCCCAGCTTTCGTGCTGGTATCCGCCCCTCAAAGGTGCCTGGCGCCAGGACCCGGCCACAGGCGGCGGCGGGGCACTGATCGACATGGGGGGACATTGCATTGACCTGCTGGAGATGTTCTTCGGAAGAATCACCAGGGTCAGTTGTTTTGTAAACAATGGCGTTCATAACTATAAATCCGAAGACAGTGCAATAGCCATGCTGTTCTTTGAGAATGGTGCTTTGGCGACTGTTGATACCTTTTTCTGCATTCCCGACAACAGCAGCAAGAACGTACTCGAACTTTACGGCTCGAAAGGCTCAATAATAGCTAAAGGAACCATCGGCCAGGGATCAGCCGGTGAGATGGTTGCGTTTTTAGAGCAAGATGGTAAGGACTACGATGCACGGCAGGCACGCACCGAAGCTCAAAGGA
>DAOVMB010000324.1 GCA_030630905.1 Sedimentisphaerales bacterium | reverse complement strand
GCGACTACTACGACGAGGAAAAAGAGCACCAGCATTCGATACAATCTGCGACGGTTCATGCCGAGCACGCAGGTAAGCTGATAAATATCATCGATACGCCGGGCTATCCGGATTTTGTCGGCCCGGCCATCAAAGCGATATCGGCAGCCGAGACGGCCGTGCTGGTCATTAGTGCCCCGGCAGGCATTGAGACCAATACCCGCAAAATGGCCGAATTGGCCGCCAGGCTTGATATGCCGCGGATTATTGTCATAAATAAAATGGATGCCGATAATGTGATCTTTTCCGAATTGATAAACAATATTCAGGAAACGTTCGGTCCGCAATGCCGCTGCGCGAATCTATACGCTGCGGACAAGGCATCCATCATCGACTGCATCGAAAACGAGAGCGGCGATTCGCCTCTAATGGACGTCGCCCAGGCCCATACCGAGCTGATCGAAAGCGTTATCGAAGCTGACGATGAGCTGATGGAAAGCTACCTTGGCGGCGAGGAAATCCCGGCCGAGAAAATCGCCTCGGTTTTTGTGGAGGCGTTAAAGGCCGGGACGATCATCCCGATAATTTTCACCAATGCCCGCCGGGATGTGGGGATTCAGGAGCTTCTGGATATTATCGTAAAATACACCCCATCTCCTCTCCAGGCAAAAGCCGTTCAGCTCAAGGACGGCGAGAACGAGACGGAGCTGGCCCCCGATGTCGCCGGACCGCTGGCAGGTGTGGTCTTTCGTGTGGGTTTCGACCCGCGGTCGAATATGAAATACTCCTCAATCCGCATTTTCAGCGGCACGATCAAGTCGGACACCAACCTGATGCGCAACGACGAGAAGAAGGGCATTCGCCCGGGCCATATCCTGAAATCTCAGGGCGGCGAAAATGAACCCATCGATGCGGGCATCGCCGGTGACATCGTGACCTTAGCCAAGGTCGAGGAGCTGAGAGTCGGTGACCTTGTGCACGACGGCAAAGTGGCCGGCAGGATTGAGCTGCCGGACGTGCCCGAACCGATGTTCTCATTGGCGCTCGAGCCGGCCACAAGGGGTGATGAGCAGAAAATCGGCTCCGCCCTTGAAAAATTATGCGAAGAGGACCCCTGCTTTAAGGTCACGCATGACCAGCAGACTAAAGAGCTGGTCGCAAGCGGCCTTGGTGAGTTGCATCTGCGAGTGACGCTCGAAAAAATGAAAAACCAATTCAAGCTGTCGATCATGACTAAGGAGCCCAAGATTCCTTACCGTGAGACGATTACCGCCAAGGCCGAAGGTCACTACCGGCATAAAAAGCAGAGCGGCGGCGCGGGACAATTCGGCGAGGTTTACCTTCGTGTCGAGCCGGCCGAACGCAACTCGGACCCGCCGCTATTGTATAGCTGGGACATCTTCGGCGGCTCAATCCCCGGCCAGTACGAGCCGGCCGTCCTCAAGGGAATCAACGAGATCATGCAAAACGGCGTCGTCGCTGGCTTCCCGATGCAGGATGTCAGCGTTTCGGTCTATGACGGCAAGCATCACCCGGTCGATTCGAAAGAGGTCGCGTTTCGTGCCGCGGGCAAGGGAGCGTTCGTCGACGCGCTGCAGAAGGCAAAAGCCGTCCTGCTCGAACCGATCGTAAATATAGAAGTCACCATCCCCGCCGAGAACGTGGGCGATATCGCCGGCGATTTGGCCTCCAAACGCGGCAGGGTCCAGGGCCAGGATGTGCTGGCCGGCAATTTCATCGTCATTCAGGCGCAGGTTCCGCTCTCGGAAGTCACGCAGTACAACAGCCAGTTGAAAAGCGTGACGGGCGGCCGCGGCAGCTACTCGATGACACTAAGCCATTACGAACTGGTGCCCCCCAACGTCCAGCAGCAGATCGTCGCCCAATACGCGAAGAAAAAAGAGGAAGATTAGGCTCGCACAATATACAAGGGCCGGCGGACTTCGGCCTGCAGGGCGAAGAATCCCTCTTCGGGACCTTCCAGGCCGTCCGCTTCCCAGGCGGATTTGCCATTCATCTCCAGCGAGGCCTTCGTGCCGTGTACCGTGAGTTTAAATTGATTCCACTGGCCGGCCTTTGCAAGTCCTTCGCTTTTGGCTCCTTTTACGTACAATTGATTGTGCAGGTATTAAACTGCATCTTGGAATGGATTTCAAGGAAGAACACTACGGTCAGGAGTAAAATAAAAAAGTGTTGTTGAGCTTCAGCAATGCTCAAGCAGATCATGGGCGTCCTTGTAAGCCTGTAGCAGCGAAGGTGTAACTTTGCAGTCCCGGCAGGCCCAATGGAACAGGATTTTCTGCTCCTGTTCCGTCAGATTGTTTGGGGCGTAGGGCTTGCGAATATACTGGTTCACACAGCAGGGCGGATAACCGAAAAAGAATCCCTCGAACCGCTGTGTCCGGGCGGATTTGTCTATCGGAGTATTGCCGAAGGTCTGTTCGTACAATTGAATGTAAGCGGGCATCCGGCTGAAGATAGTCTCGACGATTTCCTTGCCGGTCTTGACGGTTCGCCGAACTTGCCTTGTCGGCAGGCCTGTCCGCTGCAATAATTTGAGATCGTCATCGGTTAGGGATTTTTCCCATCTGCTCAGAGGCTTTAATCCTTCTTGCGTCAGAGCCGCCAGGTATGCCAGTTCGAAATCGATTTCTTTCAGGGCACAGAGATGTCGATGCAGATCGCCGTCATGGCACTGATTGCTCATTTTATTTATCCTGGTTCGAGTCGATGTATTGCAGCCATTGCTCTGTAAAAATTGCGAAATCGTCGGAATCAACCCGGCAGTCTCTGTTCAAATCCGCGGGCTGATAGATAGTTCCCAAATCGCCGCACTGGCGGGGCATCTCCAGAATCTTGACCAAACCGGGCAAATCAATTCTGCTTTTTTCATGAACGTTACCCTCGAAGCTGAACGAGCCGTGTTCCATATAATGCAGTGCCAGCACGGGAACGTCGACAGAAAGCCCGAGCTTTAGATTCGTAATCTGCCAGTAACCCATATTGACCGCTAAGCCGCATGTGCGACAATTCTCAAGACCTCGCTGTAGATAGTTTACCTTATATATTGTATTTATTTCGGGTCCGTTCGGGTCGAAAACCGGCAGGGCGTCCACGACCTCTGCACATTGTTTGGCAAGCTCGATACCGTCGTCACTCAGGTCGTCGTCCTGGTCGGCGTCGTACAGGTTGAAGCCCGCTGCCAACTCTTCGCTATCCGTCATTAAATCGCCATCGAGGTCATCGGTGACAGCCAACTGATGCTCATTCGGGTCTTCAGGATACCGCAGTTCGAGGGTTCTCAGTAATCGTGCAATGTCAATCCTGCCGCTGTGAACGTCGCCGAAGCAATCGAATGAGCCATGTTCCATATAGTGCAATGCCAGATCGGGCAGGAACGTCCCATCTAAAAGATCGCTTGGATCGGGATACGACAAACCGAGATTTGGATTGACGATTTCGTAGCCGCCCATATTGACCTCCTGGCCGCAAATGTCACATCGTTCCATACCAAAAAGCGCGTGCACTACTCTATGCGTCTTATTTGGTATCGGCATCATAGTACCGGGAACATAGACGGGCAGCTCATTGATCACAGCAGCGCAGTGCTGTGCCAGATCCACGCCGTCCGGAACCTCATTGCGATTCTGGTCGGTAATGAAGGGGCGATATCCGATTGCAGTTTCTTCAACATCCGCAAGCAAATCCGCATCTGCATCCCGGCTGACCGGCTGTTGGTGTGTAGTTGGCTTATCTTTGGCGAGAGCCTTATTCAGACCTGCACCCGCCCCCAAAGTGATTGCCGCTGCGGTGCCGGCCGCGATGGCCCGTTTCCGGAACTTATTGCGTTTGCTGTTTTGTCTCTGGTAAGCTCTTCTTAATCTTTTCATCTTTTTTCCTCCAAAATAAAACCTGCTGTTAAAGAGCAGAATATCCTTATTATCCTTATAAAATTATATCAGGTCAACCGGATTTTGTCAAGAAATATCATGCTGGAATGGCTCCCTGCAAATTGGCTTTGTTTTTTCAACCCCCAGAGCAGGTCTGGGGGCTAACCGAGATTGGCTTTGTTTGGGTTTGTTTTTTGCCATCCAAGATCGTCAAAAAACACCAAAACACATATAAATCTTTACTATTATTGAACTAACACTATTTTGCCTATTTTAACATTGGCTTTGTTTTTTCAAATTGGGCCATAGCCACAAAGGCACTACGGCACAAAGTAGCAGAG